>NZ_RZSU01000110.1:0-19228 GCF_003997585.1 Mesorhizobium sp. M5C.F.Cr.IN.023.01.1.1
AGGCCTTGCAGGTGGCCGTCGTCATGGGGTCCGGTTCAGTTTGAGCTGATGGCTGACGCACGGTCGATGGCGACGTCGCTGTTTCGCGCGGCGCGAGGGAGGTGAGCAAGCTTCTGCTGTGCCAGACCATAAGCAGCCGATTCATCGTCCGACGTCTCAAAGATATCGGCTGCGCTGGCGAGGGGCGGGTGTGGTGTTGAGCAGCGGGGCTATGATGGCCCCTTCCCGCGCTGGTCGCCGCTACAGTGCATACGGCCATTCGTCCGGCACGAAACGATAGGCGTCGCCATCGCGCGCCACATGGCCCATGCCGGGGAACGGCAAATGCATGCCGGCGATCAGCATCCGGTCAGCAGAGACCCGGTCGAGCGTCCGCTTGCGCGTTTCGGCAGCCAGCTTGGAATCGACATCGAAGGCGATGCTCCAGTCCGGGCGCGCGAACTGGTAGGTCGCCATGTGCACGACATCGCCCCAGATGAACAGCGCCTCGCCGTCCGATTCCACGATGAAGCCGGCATGGCCCGGAGTGTGGCCGGGCAGCGGCACGGTGCGGATCGCGCCGACCGCCTCGCCCTCGCCACCCACCTGCCGCACGCGGTTCGCGTAGGCGGCGGCGGCCTGGCGGGCGCCGATGAAGAACGGCTTTGCCCCATCCGGCGCCTGGTTCATGTTCGCATCGTCATGCCAGAAGGCGTAATCGGCGGCGGTGACGACGAGCTCGGCATTGGGAAACCGCGCCTGGCCGGCGGGAGTCAGAACGCCGTTGATATGGTCGGGATGCATATGGGTAATCAGCAACGTGTCGATCTGGTCCGGAGAGACGCCGGCCGCCTCGATAGCGGCCGGAAGTCGGCCGAGTGACGGGCCCATGCTGTCCGACGTACCGGCGTCGACGAGCACCAGACGGTCGCTCAGATTGATGAGATAGGCGTTGACCGGTGCGCGGCGCGGTCCGCGCTTCTGGAAGCTGGCCTCAGCCAGCCGCTCCGCATCGGCCTCAGCGTGCCCGATGACCAGCTCGGAACCAATGTCGATATAGCCGTCTAGTAGCGCCGTAACCTGGACCGATCCCACGTTGCGGCGGAGCGCGCCAAGCGTTGCGGCGTCGGCCAGCGGCGCGCGGGCCACCGCCGGAACGGAGATATTTGCTAGGAGAGTGCCGCCGGTTAGGCCGGCACCGGCGAGAAAATGACGGCGGGAAAGCGGCATTGCATCGTCTCCAGTTTTGGGGATCCAGAGCTCCAGGGCGGAGCAAGGCGGGTATATGTCATAGGCCTAGCTTTTTGAACTTGCCGATTCCTTATATGTCTTATTACTCTTGATAATTAATCACGACGGAGAGTTGCCACCATGGACCGCTTGACCGAGCTAACCAGCTTCGTGCGCGCCTGCGATACCGCCAGCTTCTCGGCGGCAGCGCGCGAGTTGGGCTTGAGCCAGCCGGCCGTCAGCCAGCAGATCCGCGCACTGGAAAAGCGTCTGGGCGTCCGGCTCTTTGACCGTACCACCCGCCATGTTTCGCCGACGGAAGCCGGCCGGCGTTATCTGGAGCGCGCCCGCGACATCATTGAGCGCATTGAGGAGGCGGACCGCAGCGTCGGCTGCCTCGAATCGAAGATGTGCGGACGTCTTGCCGTCGGCGCGCCGGCCAGCTTCGGCGCCGGCGTGCTTGGCGGCTATCTGATCGAGTTCAAGCGCGCCTATCCGGAACTGTTGCTCGACGTGGCGCTGACCGACAGTTTCGTCGATGTGATCGCAGAGGGGCTCGACGTGGCGATCCGTATGGGGACTATCGATGACAACCGGCTGATCGTGCGCAAGCTCGGCGTGATCGGGCGCTGCCTCGCGGCGACGCCAGAGTATCTCGACCGCAGGGGCAGGCCGCGGCGCCCAGAAGATCTCGCCAACCATGATTATCTGCTTTACGCCCACATCAGGAAGCGCGATGTCGTGCCGCTGACCGGCCCGGGCGGCGAAAAGGCCGAGGTGCGAATCCGGCCGGCCATGCGCTCGGACAATTCGCTGCTCAATCATCAGGCGTTGCTGTCTGGCGTCGGCATCGGCCTCGGGCACAAGGTGATACTCGATCCGCTCATCGCCGAAGGCTTGCTCGAACATGTGCTGCCGGACTGGCACTATGCGCCGCACCATGTGCATGCGGTCTATCCATCGAACCGCTTCATTCCGTTGAAGGTCAGGCGGTTCGTTGCCGGCTTCGCCGACCACCTCGCCGCGATGGGTGCGTTCATCGATGACGAAAAAAGCATGTACATCCAGGAAACGGCGCCGGCCTAGCGAAGTCTGACGTTTGTACGCGCCGGGAAATGGCGGAGGCGGGAGAGTCGAGATGTGGCGCGGCGGAGATAGGCGTAGCCCCGCAACCGCGGTGAGTAGCTGTCGGGTGGACGGTAGCCGCAAAGCGGTCCACCTGACACCGTTGCGGCTGCTGCTCCCGCAGGACACATGAACTACCCTTCATGGTCATTCCTCCTGCCGATCGAGAAACCGCTTCACAGCGTCGAGGAACGCACCGCGCCCTGCGGCCTCGCGATCGAGATGCACGAAGTGCGTGGCGTCCGGGATGTCTAGACGTTCCGCTTTTGGTGCTTCGTCCACGATTGTCCTCGCGTCCTCCGGCCGGCTCCAGAAATCTCGTCCGGAGCGGATGACGAGCACTGGCATGGTGAGTGCCGCCGCCGACCATTGCCGGCGACCGAAGGCGAGTTCGAAGCTGTCGGCCATGGCGCCGCTTGGGGACCGGAAACTCGGCGGCTGGCGCGTCGGCGCCGTCTCGTCGGAGGCGAGTGCTGCATCACCATAGGCCGCAGCGACCGCGGGATCGCGCCACTGGGCCTTGTCCGCGACCGGGATGCTGTCGTCCCAGGCAGTGAATAGGCTCTGACGTGTATTCATCCGATAACCGCCGAACGTATGGACATTGAATGTCCCGGGCCGGTCGGGATTTTCGAGCGGCGAGCCGGTGCCAAGAGTGGAGTGCTGGTCTGAGCCTCCATGCAGGGAGTTGTAGAGGATGAGCCGGTCAACCGTCTGCGGAAACCGGCTGGCGTAGGCGCCGGCCCAATGTCCGCCGGTGGCCCAGCCGACGAGGCTGACCCTCGAAACGTCGCTCCATTTCGCGATAGCGTCGACCGCTGCGGAAATATCCGCCACGACGTCTTCGGTACGCATCAGGGGAGCGGACTTGTCCGGCGGCCTGTTCATGGCCGCAGGGCGGCTCGATGCGCCGTAGCCGCGAACATCCAGGACATAGACAAGGTGCCCGTCCGCCGCGAGGTCGGCGGCAAGCGACCCACCCGCAACAGGCAGATCGAAGGACGCAACGCCGGGCACGCGTGCGCCATGGACGAGGAGGACGGCGGAGTTGGCTTCGGACGCTGCGCCAGGACGGCGCACCTCCCGGACGAAGAGGCGCTCGCCCGTCCGAAGTTCGACGAACCTGTCGGCCCGGACGAGATCCGGCTCTCCTGCCGGTGCTGGAGCGGCGATCATAGCGGCTGCTGTGAGCACGAGGGGAAAGGCGGTAAAATGGGACATCATGACGTCTCCGGTCGCAATTGCGATCCGCAAAGACTGCCAGCTATTCAATATCTTATCGATGACGCGTTTGAGGGTTTTTGATATCGTCAAGATATGGAACTTCGGCACTTGCGACATTTCCTCGCTGTTGCGGAGGATTTGCATATGGGTCGTGCCGCACTGCGGCTGGCCATGGCTCAGCCTCCGCTTAGTCAATCGATCGGGCGCCTGGAGAAGGAGCTCGGCGTCAAGCTGTTCGAGCGGGCCAACCGCCGCCTGACCTTGACGCGCGCCGGCTCGGCCTTCGTGGAAGAGGCTCGAGCATCCATACGGCACGCCGATTCGGCGCTTCATGTCGCCCGCGCAGCGCATGACGGCGAAGCTGGCGAGATCAGGATCGGCTTCGTGTCGGCGGCCGTTTACGAGCATCTGCCGCACCTCCTGTCCCGGCTTCGCGAGAAGTATCCGGACATCCATCCAAAGCTCATCGAGGTGTCCACCAATGAGCAGATTGCGGCGTTGTCGCGCAGTGAGATCGACATCGGTTTCGTGCATCCACCGCTCGGGACCGACGAACGTCTCGACGTCCATGACTATCCTGCTGAAGATCTTATTGCCGTTCTGCCTGACGACCGGCAGACGCACGGGGTGACGCTGGCGGACATCGCCCGCCACGGGCTCATCATGTTTCCGGCTGCACAAGGCCCGGCGCTCCATGCCCGCATCGTAGACACATTCACCAAGACTGGCCTCGACGTGCGGATCGTCCAGGAGGCGACGCGGGCACTGACCATGCTTTCGCTCGTGTCCACAGGCTTGGGCGCGGCCCTGCTGCCACGATCGACACAGCGCCTTGTATTTCAGGGCGTCCGGTATGCAGCGATCGCCGACGCATCGCTGCCCGCGTGGCCACTTGCGGTGATCGCGAAACGGCGGCCACGGCCGGCCATCGTCGATAGCGTCTGGAAACTGCTTGACGGTCGGCCAGACGTGACTTGACCGCCGGCGATCGGACGTACCAGGTCGCGCAATGCGCTCCCATGACATCAGCCCGGCAGCGACATGGCAGGTGAGGATTTCAGCGCAACAATCTGACATAGATGAGTTTTTGACGATTCTTCTGCCTAATTGGCGGTTACGTCATTTGGCATCGTGAAAATCCAACGCTGCATGCTAAAAGGGCTTCAAGGCAGGATCGCAGGGAGGCCCGTATGGAAGGCGAAATCAAAAAAACGGCCCGCTCGGACCTCGACGAAGCCGCACTTTATTTCCACAAGCATCCACGGCCTGGAAAGCTTGAAATCCAGGCAACAAAGCCGCTCGGCAACCAGCGCGACCTGGCGCTTGCCTATTCGCCCGGGGTCGCGGCGCCCTGTCTGGAAATCCGCGACAATCCGGCGGCGGCCGCCGACTACACGGCGCGCGCCAATCTGGTTGGCGTCGTCTCCAATGGTTCGGCGGTGCTCGGCTTGGGCAATATCGGCCCACTGGCCTCCAAGCCGGTGATGGAAGGCAAGGCGGTGCTGTTCAAGAAATTTGCCGGCATCGATGTCTTTGACATCGAGATCGAAGCGCCTGACATCGAGCGGATGGTCGAGACCATCTCGGCGCTGGAGCCGACCTTCGGCGGCATCAACCTCGAGGACATCAAGGCGCCCGAATGTTTTGAGGTCGAGGAACGGCTCAAGGCCCGCATGGCCATACCGGTCTTCCATGACGACCAGCACGGCACCGCGATCATCGTCGCCGCCGCCGTACTCAACGGGCTGGAACTTGCCGGCAAGACGATCTCCGACATCAAGATCGTCACCTCCGGCGCCGGGGCAGCTGCCCTTGCCTGCCTCAACTTGCTGGTTTTGCTCGGCGCGCGCGTGGAAAACATCTGGGTCACCGACCGTTTCGGCGTCGCTTACAAGGGCCGCGTCGACGAGATGGACCGCTGGAAGGACCCCTATGTCAAGGACACCGAGGCGCGCACGCTGGCCGATGTGCTGCCGGGCGCCGACGTGTTCCTGGGTCTTTCGGCCGCCGGCGTGCTGAAACCGGAATTGCTCCAGCATATGGCACCAAAACCGCTGATCCTGGCGCTGGCCAATCCCAACCCCGAGATCATGCCGGAAGCGGCACGGGCGGCGCGGCCCGACGCGATGATCTGCACCGGCCGCTCGGATTTCCCCAATCAGGTCAACAACGTACTCTGTTTTCCTTACATTTTCCGTGGCGCGCTGGACTGCGGTGCCAGCGCCATCAACGAAGAGATGAAGATGGCCGCGGTGCGGGCGATCGCTGCCCTTGCCCGCGAGGAACCTTCCGATGTCGCCGCGCGCGCCTATTCCGGCGAAACGCCGATCTTCGGGCCTGATTTCCTGATCCCCTCGCCCTTCGACCCGCGGCTGATCCTGCGCATCGCTCCGGCGGTGGCCAAAGCCGCCTGCGACACCGGCGTCGCGACACGGCCGATCACCGACTTTGCCGCTTATATCGACACGCTGAACCGCTTCGTCTTCCGCTCCGGCCTGGTGATGAAGCCGGTGTTCACGATGGCCAAGACGTCGAATGCCAAGCGCGTCATCTATGCCGACGGGGAGGATGAGCGCGTGTTGCGTGCCGCCCAGGTGGTGCTGGAGGAAGGCATAGCCGAGCCGATCCTGATCGGCCGCCCGCATGTCATCGAGGTGCGGCTGAAACGCTACGGACTGCGAATCAAACCAGGCGTCGATTTCGGCCTGATCAATCCCGAGGACGATCCACGCTATCGCCACTATGTTGACCTTTTGATCGAACTCGCCGGCCGGCGTGGCGTAACGACGGAAGCCGCGCGCACCATGGTGCGCACCGACAACACCGTGATCGCCGCACTTGCCCTCAAGCGTGGCGATGCCGACGCCATGGTGTGCGGCCTGGAAGGACGTTTTGAGCGGCATTTGCGCAATGTCACCCTGATCATCGGCCCGCGCGCCGGTATCAAGGATCATGACCTGTCGACGCTTTCCATGCTGATCTCGCAGCGCGGCATCATTTTCCTCACCGACACCCATGTCACGGTCGATCCGACGGCCGAGGAGATTGCCGAGATGACGGTGTTGGCGGCCGAAGAAATCCAGCGCTTCGGCATCGAACCCAAGGCCGCCCTGCTGTCGCATTCGGATTTCGGCTCACGCGATTCGCCAAGCGCGCTCAAGATGCGGCAGGCAGCGGCAATCCTGGCGCGCATCGCGCCAGACCTGCAATGCGACGGCGAGATGCATGCCGACTCGGCTTTGTCGGAGCAGCTGCGCCAGCGGGTCTATCCGCATTCGCGGCTGAAGGGCGAAGCCAATCTGCTGGTCTTCCCCAATCTCGATTCGGCGAACATCACGCTCACCGCGCTGCGCGCGATGATGGACGCGCTGCATGTCGGCCCGATCCTGCTCGGCACCGACAGACCGGCGCATATATTGACGCCGTCGGTGACGTCACGTGGCGTCGTCAACATGACGGCGCTCGCCGTGGTCGAAGCGGCCCATAAGGCGCAGGCGGTCGTAAATCTGGGTTAAAACGGCTTTTTCGCGGTAAGCTGATAAATGACCGCAAAGCGGTAGCTTTCGCGACGGGCGTTAAACGGAGTTCACGGCGAATGACGGGCGGAGGGTGGAAGCTGACGCATGCCGCGGCACTGCTTGGTGCCCTGGCGTTATCAGGCTTTGCCGTCACTCAGCCGCAGGCCGCCTCCCGTGTTTGCCGGCAACTGGAAGCCGATCTCGCGACCGCTTCGCGTGGTGGCGGCGGCAAGCCGGCCCTGCTCAGGAAATACGATGATGCGATCGTGCGGCAGCGCGAGCAGATTTCAAAGGTAAGCCGCCAGTCCGACAGCGCCGGCTGCGGCTTTTCGCTGCTCGGCCGCAATCGCAACGCTTGCGCCGCACTCGAGGCCACGCTCGACCGCATGAACGCCAATCTCGATGCCCTGCAGGTCAAGCGCGCGCAGCTCGCCGGCGGCGGCTCGCGCCGCGATCGCGCACGCATATTGGCCTCACTCGACGCCAATGGCTGTCGCGACAGCGTCATGCCTTTGAGGCGT
Source organism: Mesorhizobium sp. M5C.F.Cr.IN.023.01.1.1 (assembly GCF_003997585.1). NCBI lineage: Bacteria > Pseudomonadati > Pseudomonadota > Alphaproteobacteria > Hyphomicrobiales > Phyllobacteriaceae > Mesorhizobium > Mesorhizobium sp. M5C.F.Cr.IN.023.01.1.1. Next base: position 7,598 of record NZ_RZSU01000110.1, read on the forward strand.
GCGCCCGTCCTCGAAGCGAACCGTGAAAACGGCGAAGAAAGCCTGCTCGATCGGCTTTTGGGCGACGACGGAAATCAGCCCGATGCGCTGGACGAGCCGAGCGATCCCGACCAAGAACGCGGTGTCCGCGCCATAATCAATCAGCGCGACGGCATGGACCTGCCACGCCTTGGCGGCGAATTCCGCACAATGTGCGTGCGCACCTGCGACGGCTATTTCTTCCCAATGTCGAATGCCGCCTCGCTGGGCGATTTCGAGCGCGACCAGAAGAACTGCGATTCGAGTTGCCCCGGCACCGAGATGCAGGTGTTTTATACGCGCGGCATTGGCGACGACTCGGCTGACATGACGTCTTCGGTAACCGGCAAGCCCTACAGCGAACTGCCGACCGCCTATCTCTACAAGCAGCCCGAAACGTTGCGCCCGCCGGCCTGCGGCTGCAACGCTGCACAGAATTTCGAGATCATTGCCGGCAATCCGCCAAGCCCGGAACAGACCGAGGCTGATGTGGAGACCAAGCCGCTCATTCCGGTGCCTGTCGCCAAAGCCGATAAAGGCGCCGACCCCGAGACTTTGGCAAATGTCGAAGGCGGGCTCGATCGCGAAGCCATCAAGCGCCTCGCCGTCAAACCCTCGCCGACGATTTTGCCGCCGCCGGGACGGCGCAAGGTCAGGGTCGTCGGGCCAACGTTCCTTCCCGACCCAGCAGCGGCAACAGATCTGCAAGCTCCGGCCCCGAAGGCTGCCCCGTAAGCGCCAGCCTGAGCGGCATGAACAGCGCCTTGCCCTTGCGGCCGGTCGCTTCCCTGATCCTGCCCGTCCACTCCTTCCAGACCGACCCGTTCCAGGGGTCTTCCGGCAAAAGGTCGAACGCCTGGCGAAGGAAATCGCGGTCGACGTCGGAAAAGTCCGGCTGCTCCTGCGGGCCGTCGCGAAGTGTGCGCCACCAGATTGCTGCATCGGCCAGCCTGTCGAGATTGCCGCGCACCGCCAGCCAGAAGGGCTCGGCCTGTTCGCCGGAAATGCCGAGCACGATCAAGCGGTCGCGCGCCTCGGAAAACGGCATATGGTGGAGTAGTGTGCGGTTGAGCACGAAGAGCTCGTCCGGATCGAATTTGGTGGCGGATTTCGATGTCGCGGCCGGATGGAAGCGCCGGGCAAGCTCGGTCATGTCAGGCACCGCCACTACGTTTTCCGACGTGCCGACAAGCACGGCCAGCGAGGCAACTGCCATCGGTTCGATGCCGGTCTCGCGTAAGCTCTCGATGGACAGCGCGCCGCTCCGCTTCGACAGGCCCTCGCCCGATGCAGTGGTCAACAGATTGTGGTGGCCGAACACCGGCGGCTCGGCACCCAGTGCCTGGAACAGCGCGATCTGCACGCCCGTGTTGGTGACGTGGTCGTCGCCACGGATGACATGGCTGATCCCCATCTCGATGTCATCGACCACCGAGGGCAGAGTATAGAGATAGGTGCCGTCCTCGCGCATTAGAACCGGGTCGGAAAGCGAGGCAAGGTCGACGGTTTCCTCGCCGCGCACCAGATCGTTCCAGTGGATTTCGGTGCGCTCCGGCTGCAGAGGATCGCTGGTGAAATTGGGCAGGAGGAAGCGCCAATGCGGCCGCCGACCATCGGACTGGTATTCGGCGATCTGCTCAGGGGTCAGCGTCAGCGCTTCGCGGCCGTAGACCGGCGGCAGGCCGCGCGTGCGGCGCACCTTGCGCCTGAGATCGAGCTCTTCCGGTGTTTCGTAACAAGCGTAGAGAAGGCGCGCCGCCTTCAATTTCTCGACCGCCGCATCGTAGATCTCGAAGCGCCGTGACTGGTATTCCGTCGCGTCCGGAAATATCCCTAGCCAATGTAGGTCGTAGAGGATGGCGTCGGAGAATTCCTGCGTCGAGCGGGCGACGTCGGTGTCGTCGAAACGCTGGATGAAGCGGCCCTTGTTGTTCATGGCGAACAGCCAGTTGAACAGCGCAGTGCGCGCGTTGCCGATATGAATGCGGCCGGTGGGTGATGGGGCGAAACGGACGGTAACTGTCATGAACGGGGCGTACCGGATGGTTTTGCTGTTGGCAAGACACGCCCCCGCGCTTGGCCGCAGACATAGAACATGACGAAGACGATGAAAAGGCGGCAGCGCCGCGCGTTCATTAAGACACACGGCGCTGTAGGCGTCAGATCGCCAGCCCCTTGGTCAATTCGAGCGCCTGGCGCTCGAACAGCCGGCGGTAGATGCCGCCCTGCAGCCGGATCAGTTGGTCATGCGAACCCTCTTCGACGATGCGGCCACGATCGAACACCAGAAGCCTGTCCAGCGCCCGCACCGTCGAAAGCCGGTGCGCGATGACGAGCGTTGTGCGGCCGACCATCAACCGCTCCATCGCCTGCTGGATCAGCACCTCCGATTCCGAATCGAGGCTGGATGTCGCCTCGTCCAGAATGAGGATCCGCGCGTCGGCGAGGAAAGCCCGCGCGATCGCCACGCGCTGGCGCTCGCCGCCCGATAGTTTCACGCCGCGTTCGCCGACCAGCGTGCGGTAGCCCTTCGGCAGGCCGACGATGAAGTCGTGCGCGCTTGCCAGCCGTGCTGCATGCTCGATTTCGGCTTGCTTGGCGCTCGGCCGGGCATAGGCGATGTTTTCGGCCAGCGACCGGTGGAACAGAATTGGCTCCTGCTGGACGATGGCGATCTGCCCGCGCAGCGATGCCTGCGCCACCCCAGCAATATCCTGGCCGTCGATCAGGATCGTTCCCGCGTTCACGTCGTAAAGGCGCTGGATCAGCTTGACGAAGGTCGTCTTGCCCGAGCCCGAATGGCCGACCAGCCCGATGCGTTCGCCCGGCGCGATATCCACCGAAAAGTCGCGATAGAGCGGCAGTCGATGGCTGCCATAATGGAAGGTGACGTTGTCGAAGCTGATGCGACCGTCGGTGATGCGGATCGGTTTGGCGCCGGGAGCATCCTCGATACCGAGCGGCTCGGACTGGAAGTCGACCAGTTCCTCCATGTCGTTGATCGAGCGCTGCAAATTGCGGATGTGCGTGCCTATGTCGCGCAAATATCCTTGCAGCACGAAGAACGAGGTCAGCACGAAGGTGACATCGCCGGCGCTCGCCTGCCCCCACGACCACAAAAGCAGCGAAAGTCCGATCACCGCTGCTCTCAGAAGCAGCAGCATCGACCCTTGCGTGGTGCCGTTGATGGTGCCGCGCACCCAGGTGCGGCGCGTACGCGCGCGCCATCTGGCGACGACTTTGGCAAGGCGCGTCTCCTCGCGCTCCTCGGCGCCAAAACCCTTGACCACGGCGTTGCAGCTCACCGCATCGGCCAGCGAACCGCCCAGGCGCGTGTCCCACGCGTTGGCAAGCCTTGCCGCAGGCGCGACATAGCCAAGCGACAGGAGCGCCGTCACCGCGATGAACAGCACCGAACCCGCGGCGACGACAGCACCCATCAGCGGCCAGAACCAGCCGAGCAGCAGCGTCGAGCCGACGAGCATGACGACGGACGGCAGCAGCGCGATCAGGATCGTGTCGTTGAGCAGGTCGAGCGCCCACATGCCGCGGGTTATCTTGCGCACGGTCGATCCGGCGAAGCTGTTGGCGTGCCAGTCGGTCGAGAAGCGCTGGACGCGATGGAAGGCGTCGGCGGCGATATCCGCCATCATCTTCAGGTCAGTTCGACGATGGCCACGAAGGCGAGATTGCGCAGCACAACGCCGGTGAGCGCCAGGGCTACCAGCATCGAAAAGGCCGCCATCGCCGCATTCCACGCGACATCGTCCGCTGCAGCACTGCTGGCAACGGCATCGACCAGTCGGCCGGAATAGAGCGGCGTCAGCACGTCGGCCAACGTCGACAGCAGGAACGTGCCCATGATGAGCGAAAGCCGCCACGGCTGACGCCGCCAATGACTGAGCGTGAAGCCAAGAACGCTGCGAAAGGCACCCGCGCGCAAATCTATCTGAAAACGAGCCATGATGTCATTCGGGCGCAAACGAGCCCGGTCCCGGTAAGGTCGAAAATTGAAAAAACCGCGTGGGGCGAATTAGCGCCCGGGAATGCGGAGGTTCGGCATACTTGGCGGCTCACCCGAATACGGGCGGCGACCGGCATCGACGAAGGCCTGTTGTCAGATCGGCTTGGCCATGAAGGTGAAAACCTTCCGGCGCGCCGCCCGAGGCCTAGGCTTCGCGGCCTCGCATAACTATGTCAAATCCTGGCATTCGGTCCTCCCGAAAAGGGAATCGCGGAACCGTTCTTATAGAGAGGCCTCAACGCGTCGCCAAGCCAGAGAGCGACCGAAAGCGCATCTGGTCCAACCAGTGAGGCGATTTTGCAACAATCGCCGGTTGTGCGCCGTCGCCGCCCGCTCAGGCTGCCGGGATGCGGTCGAGCCTCATGTAGCGGCCATCGGTGGACGGCCTGAAGCCAAGTTTTTCGTAAACCGCGTGGGCATCGTTGGTCGACAGGCTCCAGTGCGTGACTGTCTTGCAATCCGGATGATCGATAAGCGCCTGGACAAGCCCCGTGCCGATCCCTTGCCCACGATATTCCGGCCAGACAATGACATCGGCCAGATAGGCAAACACCGTGCGGTCGGTGATTGCCCGGCCGAAGCCGACTTGCTTGCCGTCGGAATAGGCGCCGACGCAAAGCGAATTAGCAAAGGCGCGGCGGTGGACTTCGTCGCTGCGCCCGCTGCCCCAGTAGCTTGCCATCAACCGGTCGGAGGTCGCCCGGAAGTCGATCCGCGACACGTCGAAGCTGATTTCACAGTCAGGCATGGCTATCCCACCGATCGGCCGGCCGCAAGCATTTCACAGAAGCGAGAAACGGTGATCTATCCGCCGTCCCTGAACCGGTTGGTGATGGGATAACGGCGGTCGCGGCCGAAATTCTTTTTGGTGATCTTCACGCCAGGCGCTGCCTGCCGGCGCTTGTATTCGGCGATGTAGAGCAGATGCTCGACGCGCGTCACCGTCGCCCTGTCGTGGCCGCGGGCAGCGATCTCGTCGACACCCATCTCGTTCTCGACCAGACACTCCAATATGTCGTCCAGCACCGGATAGGGCGGCAGCGAATCCTGATCCGTCTGGTTCTCGCGCAGTTCCGCCGACGGCGCTTTGTCGATGATGTTGTTCGGGATGACCTCGCCGGATGGGCCTAGCGCGCCCGGCGGCACGTGCGTATTGCGCCAGCGCGCCAGCGCATAGACCTGCATCTTGTAGAGGTCCTTGATCGGGTTGAAGCCGCCATTCATGTCGCCGTAGAGCGTGGCGTAGCCAACCGACATTTCGCTCTTGTTGCCGGTGGTGACCACCATCGAGCCGAACTTGTTGGAGATCGCCATCAAAATGGTGCCGCGCGCGCGGCTCTGCAGGTTTTCTTCGGTGATGCCTTCCTTGGTGCCTTCGAAAAGCTGCGTCAGCGTATGCAGAAATCCTTCGACCGGTTCGAAGATCGGCACGATATCGTAGCGGCAGCCGAGCGCACGGGCGCAGTCCTCGGCGTCTTTGAGCGAGTCCTTCGAGGTGTAGCGGTAGGGCATCATCACGGCGCGCAGCCGTTCCTCGCCGAGCGCATCGACGGCAAGTGCTGCACAGATCGCCGAATCGATGCCGCCGGACAGGCCGAGCACAACGTTCTTGAAGCCGTTCTTGTTGACGTAGTCGCGCAGGCCCAGCATGCAGGCGCGATAATCGGCCTCGTCCTTTTCCGGGATTTTCGACATCGGCCCTTCGGAGCAGACCCAGCCGTCGGAATTATTTCCGTTTTGCCCGCCTGCGGCGGCGCGGTTTCTCTTCCAGGTGGTGACGTTGACCGTCTCCTCGAACTGGCTCATCTGGAAGGCCAGCGTCTTGTCGGCGCCGATGGCAAAGGATGCACCGTCGAAGATCAGTTCGTCCTGGCCGCCAAGCTGATTGGCATAGATGATCGGCAATCCGCATTCGATGACCTGGCGGATGACAACCTGGTGGCGAATGTCGACCTTGCCGCGATAATAGGGCGAGCCGTTCGGCACCAGCAGGATTTCCGCACCGCTTTCGGCCAGCGTCTCGCAGATGCCGACATCGCCCCAGATATCTTCGCAGATCGGAATCCCCAGACGCACGCCGCGGAAATTGACCGGTCCCTGCATTTCAGGACCAGCCTGGAAGACGCGCTTCTCGTCGAATTCGCCGTAGTTCGGCAAATCGAGCTTGTAGCGCTCGGCGAGGATCTTGCCGCCATCGGCAAAGATGATTGAATTGTGCGTGCCGCTCTTGCGCTTCAGCGGCGTGCCGATGATGACGCCCGGCCCGCCATCGGCAGTATCGCCGGCGAAATCCTGCGCCGCCCGCTCGCAGGCCTTCAGGAAAGCCGGCTTCAGCACCAGGTCTTCGGGCGGATAACCGGCGAGGAAAAGCTCGGTGAACAGCACGAGATCGGCGCCTTGGCGGGCGGCATCCGCCCTCGCCTCGCGCGCCTTGGCGAGATTGCCGGCGACGTCGCCAACCGTCGGATTGAGCTGGGCGACGGCGATGCGCAATATGTCGGAAGCGGTGTTGGTCATGCCTGCGGGTTTAACGCGGCAAAATCGCCCGGGCAATGGCGTTTGCTTGGACCACCCGGACCGAATGACATGTGTCATACGTGTCCCGGCCGATCGACGAATGTCGATCGTGTCGGACCGATCGACATGTCGTTCGGCCCTATTCGCCCATATATTCGCGCAGCGCTTCCGGCGAATGGTTCTCGCCGATCGACATCGCCAGAATGCGCGAAATATGCCGGCGCGGCAGGCTGGTTTGCGCCGCCCAGGCATTGATCTGGCTCTGGATCTTGTCGAGATCCCTCTTGGAGGTCGGGCTTTCGGCGATGTCCAGGCCGGCGTCGCGTAGCGCGGCCGCCATGTCGGTTGAGACGATGAAGGCGTCCCATTCCAGCCAACGCAAAAAATACTGGCCGGTGTTGCCGCCGAGCCGGCTGCCATGCTTGGCGAGATAGGCCATCAGCCCCACCTGGTCGTCGGCCGGCCAATCGGCAAGGAACCTGCCGAAGCCGCCATGCTCCTTCGACACCCTCTCGACAAACACCGCGTTGTCGCGGACAGATTTGATCTTCTGCGGGTTGCGCACGATGCGCTCGTCGGCTGTCAGATCGTGCCAGAAATCATCGGGCTGGAACAACAGCCGCTTCGGCTCGAAGCGGAGGAACGCTTCTTCGAAACCAGGCCATTTCTGCTCGATGACACGCCAGACGAAACCAGCGGCGAAAACACGCTCGGCCATGGTCGAAAGGATGCGGTCGTCGGTAACGTCAGCCACCGCGGCATTGTCGGGCACGGGTCCCAGCAGCGACGCCAGCGCCGCTTCCCCGCCCTTGCGTTTGGCCGCGCGGGCGCGGATTTTCTGAAAATCCATCATTGTTTCCTCACCTTATCGCGTCAATCTACCACTTCCCGTGCGAACCAGCAGCCTCTACCTCTATCGCAACGGAGGCGACGATGAACAAGACGATCGAGGAACTGGCGAACCGTTGGCTGAAGCGAAAGCCGGACGCACCTGAAAACCGGGTGCTGCAATCAACGCTCGAGCGCACCACGATCTCCAAGGATACCAACAAGGCTATCGCCTTTCATCAGACGTTTGGCGACCGCCTGGCCGACACCATCGCCCGGATCGGCGGCTCGTGGTCCTTCATCCTGACATTCATTGCTTTCCTGATCCTGTGGACGGCGGGCAATGTCTGGCTTTTGACGCGCGACGCCTTCGATCCCTATCCCTTCATCTTCCTCAACCTGGTGCTTTCCATGGTCGCGGCCCTGCAGGCGCCGGTGATCATGATGGCGCAAAACCGCCAGACCGAGCGCGATCGTATCGATGCCGCGCACGATTACGAGGTCAATCTCAAGGCCGAGATCGAGATCATGGCGCTGCATGAAAAGCTCGACGAACTGCGCCACAGCCAGATCATCGGGATGCGCGACGAGATCGCCCGGCTAGCCGAGCAGGTGAAGCGCATCGACGAGATTCTGTCGAAGCAGCGGACGCGTCCATGACGGATGCCATCCATAATCTCATCGAACAATATGGGCTGATTGCCGTCTTTCTGGGCTGTGTCGCCGAGGGCGAAAGTGCCGCCCTCCTTGGCGGGTTTTTCGCCCATCAGCATGTCTTCGTCCTATGGCAGGCGTTTCTGGCGGCCTCCATCGGCGCCTTTGTCGGCGACACTTTCTTCTTCACCCTCGGACGAAGCTTCGCCGATCATCCGCTTGTGATCAAATTGAGAGGTCGGCCAGGCTTCAGCCACGCCTATCGTCTCGTCTCCAACCATCCCGACATTTTCGTGCTGTCGAACCGCTTCATTTACGGCCTGCGCCTTGTCGGCGGCATCGCGGCCGGATTGTCCGGCATTGCCGTGACGCGCTTTGTCATTCTCAACGTCATTTCATCGATCATCTGGGCCGGATTGTTCACCACCATCGGCTATGTGTTCGGGCTGGGCGCGGAGCGCATCATCGGCCAGGCGTTGGCCCGTCACGAGCGATTGCTGATCGCCCTTGCGATTGGGTTGGGCGTAGCCGTCCTTGCCTGGTTCATCGCTCATCACGTTGCCAAAACGGAGCGTAGCAAGGAGACGTGAGGATCAGTCGATGCCGCGCGCCCGGTCGCCGCGATCAAGGATCAGCGGAATGATCAGGTCTTCCTCATCGGCAAGGTGCCTGGTCAGCATGGCGATCAGCCGGCTGTTCTGGTCGGCATAGGCATCGGCGGCAAAGCGCTGCTTGTCCTCGCTGTCCTGAAGCGTGCGGATGAAGGCGTTCGCGGTCTCGGCATTGCGCTCCAGCCCCTCATGGATGGTGTGATGATCGGCATCCAGAATCTCGAAGCCGCGCTTCAGCCGGACCTCGGCTTTGGCGAATACCGGGAAATAATGATGGTCCTCGACATTGTGGTGACCGTCGAGATTGCCGAGAAAATGGTTGAGGCGCGGCGCGAACCAGCGAGCGAACTCCGGCCCCGTCAGCCTGCCCTCGTGATAGTCGCCGATACCGTTGGTCAGCATGCCGCCGAGCTCGCGGAACATGTCGTGCCGCTGCAGCCACATAGTGGCGATGCCATGGATGTTGGAATGCCCCTGCCAGATCTCACGCGGATATTTCTCAGTCAGCCAGCGCAAATCATCGGGCAGGCCGGCACGCTCGAGCAGAAGAAAATCAGTAGTGTCCGACATGACGGTCTCCTTTGGTAACCGTCATATAAGAGGTGAGGATTAGATCGGTAGCCCCAAGATTCGCTCGATGATGGCGATGCCCCAGACGCCGGCAACGATCACCACCGAAATCAGCACCGCCAGCGAACCACAGTCTTTGGCGAGCTGGATATCGACGTTGAATTCCCGGCTGAACGCATCGCATGCGGCCTCGATGCCGGTGTTCAGCACTTCGACCATGATCAGGAGCAGCACCGCCCCGATCAACAGGGCATAGCCGCGCCACGACACCGAAACAAACCAGCCGAGCGGCAACGCCAGCACGAGCAGCATCAGCTCCTGCTGGAAGGCTTTTTCGCTGGAAGCCAATTTGCGAAATGCCCGCACTGAATTGAAGAAAGCGTCGATCAGCCGCTGCATGCCAAACCTTTCCGAATCACCGGCAGGGGATAGCGCAATGGCCGGATCAAGGGAATAAGGCTATCTCTCCAAAAATCATTCGTCGGCGACCTTCTCACTCATTCGACGGCGTCGACTTCTCGAACTGCGGCAGCCCATCGTCGATCGTGTAGTAGTCGCCCTTGTCGCCGACGAAGATGTGACATTGGCCCTGAAGTCCCGTGGGCTCGTCGAATAGTCCCGCCAGAACCGAGATGTAGGCATCTTGCCGTGGCTTCCAGAACAGCAGAGAGCCGCATGTCTTGCAAAAGCCGCGCTTTGCAAACGAAGACGCTTCATACCAAGTGATGCTCTCGACACCTGATATTGTGATGTTCCCTTCGGGGATATTGGTTGCAGCGTAGAAGTGACCACTCTGCTTCCGGCATTGCGAGCAGTGACAATAGATCACGCCGCGCAATGGCCCCCGCGTCTTGAAGCGCACGGCTCCGCACAGGCATGACCCGGTATGAGTGTCGTCCATCTCGCCTCCCCACGCAGTCGCTATCCTCGGCATTGCGGCAGGATTCCAGTTTTATCGCTGCCGCGCACGAGCAAATGCGACACAAAGCGGGCGTGTTCGAACTGCCAGCTATGAAACCGACCGCTACCCAAAAGCGCCAATGTGGCGCTGCGCAAAATTGCCATGGAGATCGCTGCGAGAAGGCGCGGAGGTGCTGCGCATTGCCGTTATTATATGAAGGATCGCCTTTCGGACGATACGATCGGCATCATTGTCGTTCGAGTGCTTTCATGAGCGCATGGAACCAAGGCATAGAGTGATAGAGCACTCAAGAATATGACAAGAGCCAAGGCAGGTAGCCCGGAGATACCCGACGCTGATGAGCCGCCCAGTGGTCCGGGTTCCTCAGAGGCTGGGGATTTCTCCGGCGCTTCTTGATGGATGGCGACTGAAATCAGCCGTTGACGGCCTGCTTGTGCTGGACCGGGTGGCTCTTCTTGAGCAGATCCGAGACCAGGAATGCCAGCTCGATCGCCTGGTCGGCGTTGAGGCGCGGGTCGCAATGGGTGTGGTAGCGATCCTGCAGCTCCTCGGCGGTGATGGCGCGGGCGCCACCGGTACATTCGGTGACGTTCTTGCCGGTCATCTCGATATGGATGCCCCCCGGATGCGTGCCTTCGGCACGATGCACCTCGAAGAAGGTCTGAACTTCATTCAGGATGCGGTCGAACGGCCGCGTCTTGTAGCCGGCGGCCTCGATGGTGTTGCCATGCATCGGGTCCGACGACCACACCACGCTCCGGCCTTCTTTTTTCACCGCGCGCAGCAGCTTTGGCAGATGGTCGGCGACCTTGTCGGAGCCGAAGCGCGCGATCAGCGTCAGCCGGCCGGGCTCGTTCTCCGGATTGAGCAGGTCGATGAGCTGCAAGAGGCCGTCCGGCGTCAGCGAAGGGCCGCATTTCAGGCCCAGCGGGTTCTTGATGCCACGGCAATATTCGACATGGGCATGGTCGGGCTGGCGCGTGCGATCGCCGATCCAGATCATGTGCCCGGAAGTGGCGTACCAATCGCCTGACGTCGAATCGACTCGGGTCAGCGCCTCCTCGTAGCCGAGCAGCAGCGCTTCGTGGCTGGTGTAGAAATCGGTCTCGCGCAACGCGTAGTTGGTCTCCGAGGTGATGCCGACAGCCTTCATGAAGTCCATCGTTTCGGTGATGCGGTTGGCGAGCGACTCGTATTTCTCGCCCTGCGGGCTATCCGACACAAAGCCGAGCATCCATTGATGCACGTTCTCCAGGCTGGCGTAGCCGCCCTGGGCGAAAGCGCGCAAAAGATTGAGCGTCGCCGCCGACTGGCGGTAGGCCATTTCCTGGCGTGCGGGATCGGGAATGCGCGACTTGGCGTCGAACTCGATGCCGTTGATGATGTCACCGCGATAGCTGGGCAGCGTCACGCCACCCTTGGTCTCGTTGTCGGACGAACGCGGCTTGGCGAACTGGCCGGCAACACGGCCGACCTTCACCCTGTCT
>NZ_RZSU01000111.1:0-19166 GCF_003997585.1 Mesorhizobium sp. M5C.F.Cr.IN.023.01.1.1
CCGGCGCCGGGGACAGCTTCATAGCCGGATTCCTGAGCGGATGCCTTTGCGGGGAGAACCTCTTCGATTGCCTCGTCAAAGGCCGCAAGGTCGCCGCCGTAACATGCACTCATCTTGGTGGGTTTCCTCAGCCAGCCGTTCCCCTTTAGACAGCCCCGCTGTCCACAGTCTGCGCGATCTCACCTCACCAATCGCAAGATTGTGGGCTTAGTGGCGGGCGCCGACAAAAGCGGGTCAAGCGCTTCACTCGCGCTCCCCTTGCCGCGGGCAGAAGGCGCGTGTGGAAGTGGGGCGCAGGGCGACGGGAGTTGAAAGGTATTCCCGAAACTGGGAGATCTATGCATTGCCGAGTTGAGGGCGCGCCCGGCTTCTCCCAGTCGAAAATGCAAGTGGCAACAACCCCGGGCGAAGCCGGCCCTTTGCGGTCCGACTTAGCAATGTCCCAATCGGATCATCAGGGCTGGCACCACGAAGGTCGGCTACATTCGGATAGCCTGCAATTGACGAGGAACTGCGTGGACGACTGCCGACGAGTTCCACACTGCCACCTTATGCGACTTTGGGCTGTAGCAGCTAAGTTAAAATGTCCGGATCTGGCAAAGTAGGAATGTCGCCCCTGCATTTGCCTTGCCAATCTCCCCGCCTTCGAGCGCACAGGAGATTGCAGGTTGGGACTGGTTCTGATGAGCGAACGCGAGCTGCAGCGGATTGAGGTTCTGTCGAGGGTTAGAGCGAAGAATGACCAGCGCCACGGCTGCGGGTTTGCTCGGCGTCTCGGCCAGGCAAGTCCAGCGGCTAATGAAGACGTTTCAGTCTTAAGGCGCGCCGGCTCTTCGCCACAAGGCGCGTGGCCGTCCCTCCAACAACCGCATTCTTGATGGCGTTCGCGACTTTGCGCTGGAGCTGATTCGGGAGCATTACGGCGATTTCGGTCCAACGCTGGCGCGCGAGAAGCTGCTTGAGCGGCACCAGCTTGCGGTAAGCAAGGAGACGTTGCGCAAATGGATGACGGAGGCGGGCATCTGGACATTGCGCCGTGAGCGCAAGCGCCGGCTGCACCAGCCGCGCGGCCGGCGCGACTGTCTCGGCGAGATGGTGCAGATCGACGGCTCGCATCACTGGTGGTTCGAGGAGCGTGGGCCCAAATGCGCCCTGCTCGTCTTCATCGACGACGCGACCGGCCGGCTCCTACATCTGCGCTTTGCCGGGTCGGAGAACACGTTTGACTACTTTCACGCGGCGAAGTCCTATCTGCAGGCATGGGGCAAGCCGTTGGCCTTCTACAGCGACAAGCACGGTATTTTCCGGACGACGCATGGTTCCAAGTTGGACCGCGGCAGCGGCCTGACGCAGTTCGGCCGGACGCTCTACGAGCTCAACATAGACATCACCCCACAGGCGAAGGGCCGCGTCGAGCTCGCCAACCAGACGCTGCAGGACCGGCTTGTGAAGGAGCTGCGCCTGCGCGGCATCAGCACGATCGAGGCGGCCAACGCCTATGCGGCTGAGTTCATGGCGGACTTCAATGCGCGCTTTACCAAGGAGCCACGCAACCCGAAGGACATGCACCGTCCCTTCGCCGATCACGAGAACCTGGACGGGGCCTTGTGCCGCAAGGAGGTCCGCACGCTGGCGCAGGCTCTGACGCTGCGTTACGACAAGGTGATGTTCATTCTGCACCCGACCGAATTGGCGAAGAAGCTTGCCTGCAAGAAGGTGGTCGTCTGCGACTATCCTGATGGCCGTCTCGAGATCATGCATGAGGGTGTCGCCCTGCCCTACAGAGCCTTCGATGAACTGCGCTCTGTTCACCGTTCGGCGATCGTCGAGAACAAGCGGCTGGACGCCGCCCTGGAGATGGTTGCCGAGATGCAGGTCGGCCGCGATCTGCAGCGCAGCCGACGCGGGCCGCGCCGCACCGGCCAGACCGACCACATGTTCGGAATCCCTGATGGCGCTGAGAGCAACGGTTATGTGAAACGCGGTCGCAAGCCCGGCAGGCCGCCTGGTTACCGGCGTGAGCAAGCGCCCACTGAGGCGCCCGTACCGGAAGTCGGGCGCGCATCCGTCGAGGTCGATCTGCGGCTGACGGAAGTTGACAAGAATCGTATCGCCGATGTCGTCACGATGCTGAGCGAGTATCGGATCCCGCTGCGGTCGACGCCGGCCAACGAAGCTAGTCCGTAGCGGCGGCTCTCTAATCTAGCCGAGGGGTGCCTGACTGAACCGCACCCGATCGGGCTGCGCAATCCCGACCAGCTGACGCCCGATCGGGCGCTCTCGTTGTGGCCGTCCCCACCGCCATGCGACATTTCTACTTTGCCAACAACGCGACATTCGAACTTGGTTGCAACATCAAAGCACAAGTAGAGAACATTCACGGGCTAGGTCTCTAGCTCATCACCTTGAGGTCAGCCTCGCGCCAACTCCTGACGTTGCGCTGCACGCAGAAGGTCGCGAGCCGATCCGTTGCCGGCCGTCAATGACGTGGGCGTTGGACGCCTGGATTGAGCCCAAGGCCGGTCATTTTCACCAACGGAAGCGTGCACAACTATCCAAGCTCATGGATCGTCACGCTCGGAATAACGGCCTTGGCGACCTCGCACAGGTATTGGTGATGCGTGAGGTAGATCACCTGACCCGCATATCCCATCTCCCCAAACAGCTTGAAGACCTCCTCGGATAGGACGTGATCGAAGGTTTCCATTATATCGTCGGCGATAAAGGGCACAGAGGGTCCAACCGACTCGACTCGCTGTCGCTTTCGCCAGATCATGTTCACGGGGGGCGCTTGGGGGATGGTATTCCGATTTCGAAAATCTGTAAGGATTGCGCCGGGAGTCCGGATAAATCTCAACGCGAAAAGTGCCAGCGTGCGGGTTGGACCGAAAGGGCTTGGATATACAGTTAGCACAACAGGCAAAAAGCGCCTCAGTGCGAGCATCCCGGGCACCGGACTTTCTTATTCAGAGGTTGTTTCGTCGAAGCGACGGCCCGTGCCTAGCGCGCCGTCGCAATTAGTTGCTTCTCAAACTAAGCCGTCTTCGAAGGGCCCGCTCGCCCTTGTGCTACTAGCCATTGGCGCTGGACTGGTTTGGTGCAGCACGCCGTATAATGAAACCCCCGGATTCGTGCAGCCGAATCTAAAGCCCGCGACAGCAGAACCGGACCCCCGGGCCTCCCAGGGTACAGACGCTTATGCCGGGCCCGCCCCTTCCGTTCAAAAGACACTTTATAGCACCGCAAACGTTCGCCTACGGACATCCCCATCGGCTGAGTCCCAGATTGTACTCACCGTCCCAGTTGGATCTGCAGTGTTGTCATCGAAGCGCGAAGGCTCTTGGCATCACGTTTCATACGGGAACTATTCGGGCTGGATTTTAGGCGATTATCTCGCGGAGCCTGGCACTGAACCAGCGGCAACTCCTTCGCCGGTAGCACCACTGGTTTCAAGCGAACAGCCGGCCTCTGACAGCAACACAATTTCAGGCCGCGCGACCATCATCGATGGAGACACGATCGATATTGCCGGCACGCGCGTGCGTTTCAATAGCATCGATGCGCCTGAGAGTGCTCAGCTCTGCCGGAATTCAAAGGGCAAGAACTACCGCTGCGGCCAGTCTTCTGCGAAAGCGCTTGATGCCTGGCTGGCGAAATCCCGGCCCGTAACCTGCACATTCATAGATTGGGATCGCTACGGCCGCTTCGTCGGCGACTGCTATCGTTCCGACGGCACGGCGGTGGCAGGATGGCTGGTCACCGCCGGCCACGCAATGGACTGGCCGCAGCATTCGGGCGGCGCCTACGCGGGCCACCAGGACGAAGCTCGGCTGGCCAGGCGCGGGATCTGGCAAGGCGAGTTTCAGCCTCCTTGGGAATGGCGTGCCGCACAGCAGGCGCCTAAGCCTGAAACCACGAATCCAGTTCGACTGCTCTCCGGCTCATGCGACATCAAGGGCAACATCAGCAACAAGGGCGTTCGCATCTACCACCTCCCCGGCCAGCGTTTCTATGACGAGACAGTGATCAGCCCTGCCAAGGGCGAGCGAATGTTCTGTTCAGAAGATGAGGCGCGCGCGGACGGTTGGCGCCGGTCGAAAAGGTGACTATAGCTGCAACTTCGTTGGACTTTGTATAGTCCGAGCCGCTGCAGTTCGATGCTTTCAAGCGTAGCTGGTTCTGTCGACGTCCAGATGGAAAGCCGTTCGCGCCATGCACGTCCGCTTTTGCGCAACGAAGACTTCCAATGCCGTCAGCGACGAGGTCTGCTTTCAGGATGCGACGGTGCAGACGTGAGCGACCGACATTGGGGCGCATTGCTGACCGGCTGCTACTCGACGAGAATGGGCCGAGAGCAGACCGGCGGCTTAGGGGTAATGATCTTTAAGAGCGGACATTCAGTCGTTGACATTACCGCGACCTAGCCCCTGGCAGACCTTCGCCTCAGCCGGGCCCTGCCGCTTGCCGTGGGATGGGGGTTCTTGCACGCATCTTCCGTCCGAGATGTCCCGGGACTCCTGTTACGGCTTAGACTACTCGGTCTGAAACGTGGTAAGTTCGAGGGCCAACGGCGAGGGATTTCAACCGCCGCGGCGTGAGAGTGGAGCCATGCCGAGTCCTTTCCAAGTTCTTCGTCCTGTTGGCAGGCTGACGCTCGCCCTCTGGCTTGCTACGGGCCCTGCCGCTAGCCAGGAAGGGGTCGTGCACTGGCGCATGAACAGTCTGCTCCATCCCAAGCTCTTCGGCGAAGCTGGTGAGCGCTTCGCCGAAACGGTGCGGCGGCTGTCGGACGGCGGCTTTATCATCCAGGTCCATGACCGGCTGGTGCTCGACCAGGACACCTTCGGCGCCCTGAACTCAGGGCTGGTCGACGCGGTGTGGGGCTCGGCAGGCCATCACCACCGCGAGGATCCTGCGCTGACAATCTTTACCGGCTTTCCCTTTGGTCCTGACCCGGCCGGCTTTACCGCCTGGATGAAAGGGGGCGGTGGGGCCGAGGCACTGGAGGCGATCTACGCGCGCCACGAAATGAAGAGCCTCTATTGCGGTATTCTTCCCGCAGAAGGCGGAGGCTGGTTCCTTGCGCCAGTCGAGAGTTCCGCCGATCTGGAGGGGCTGGCTATGCGCAGCTTCGGTTACGGCGCTCGGGTTCTGCAGAAGCTTGGCGTTGTCCCCTACGAACTTCCAGCCGAGGAGATCCGGCCGGCGCTGGAAGCTGGGCTGATCGATGCGGCCGAATTTTCGCTGCCGTCCATCGATGCCGAACTCGGCATCGCGGAGGTTGCCAAGTACCTCTACTTCCCCGGCTGGCAGCAGCCGGTAACCTCACTTGAAATTCTGATGCCGCAGAAGACCTGGGCCGCGCTATCAAATCACCAAAAGGCCGTGCTGGAGACTGCGTGCGGCGACACCCTGTCCTGGACCGCGGCCGAGGCAGAGGTTGAACAGGTCGAGGCCATCGCGGCTTTTCGCGCTATGGGCGTCGAGCTGCATGCCTGGCCTGACGAAGTGCTTCTCGATCTGAGGGAGGCGTGGAACGAGGTCATCGCGGAGGAGACCGCCCGAGACCCGCTGCTCGCCGATGCCTGGAAGAGCTATCTGCAATTTCGCGATCGGTACGGCGATTGGCAGGCGCGCGCCTACGCCAAGTAGCCGGGATCAGCCCGGCATGCCAGCCAACCTGAGCCCCTCCAGCACAATGGCGAGGCCGCTTTCGTCGGCTAGGCCATCGAACGATTGCGCCACGCCCGTAACGGTCTGCTCGGGCCGGTGCCCAAGCGCGGCCGTGACGACCCTGGCCGCTTCGTCCAGCCGGCCGGCATGTGCAAGGCTCGCGGCGAAGAGCCATCCTGGCCACCACCGCGCGTTTGCGAAAGTCCCGGCGCCATAGAGCGGGCCAAGTTCCTCTGCAGCTCGCGCCGGTTCTCCCGCGAGCAGGTAGCTCAGGCCAGCGACCTGGTGGTGCCAGTCCTGCGGCGTCGGATCGAGGCGCAGAGCCTGCTGGATTGTCAGGACCGCCTCGTGCGATCGGCCTGTCAGGGCCAGCGCTTGGGCAAGCACCGCCAGGTTGTCGGGATCCTCAGGATCGATCGTCACCGCCGCTCGGGCATTTGCCAGTGCGTCGACGGGAGAACGCATTTCCGGGAAGGGGGAGAGTAGCCGCATCTCTGCGAGCAGCCGGTGCGATCGCGCACCGCCCCCAAGCGCCACTGCGCGCTCCACCATCTCGAGCGCCCGCGCCATCTCACGACGACCGCCTCCCCACGCAAGGTGCTGAACTTCCAACCAGTAGGTCAATCCGAGGCTTGCCCAAGCCCCTGCATGTCGGGGATTGTCGGCCACCACGGCCTCGAGAAGGCCCCGTGCCTCTTCGTTGTCCCCACGCCGCCGCCAGTCTCGTGCCGTAATGAGCTCGTTTGCCTGCACAACCGCTCCATCTGCCGCGCTGAGTTCCACCACGGAATCCCGCGGTTGCGCGAGCCAGAGAGTGGCCATCGCCACTATGAGCGCTGCAGTCAGCCCGCTCGTCCACGCCATCCAGCGTTTCCAGCCAGGCTCGACCGGCTCCTCCGCCTCTGAGCCCGGGCCTACGAGCATATATCCTCGCCTTGGCACCGTTCGCAGCAGGCCCATCCCCTCCGGGCCAAGCACTCTGCGGATATCGCTTACGCATTGAGCAAGGGAGTCATCGGAGACGAACACATCCGGCCAAGTCGCCTGAACGAGATCGTCTTTGCTGACCAGCTGTCCGCGTCGCTCGGCGAGCACTTCAAGCACCCGGTATGACTTCGGCCGCAAGAATCGCTCCGTGCCGGAACTATCCTGAAGGCAACCGCGCGTACGGTTCAGGACGAAATCGCCGAAGCGAATGCTGCGTGGGTAATCCATACCGGAGCCCGAGGGTGCGACGGCCAGATTATAGCAGGATTTCGTGACTCTCTCAGAGAGCTTTCATGACCTTCTGCGCCGGCGGGCCCAGCCTCGGCTTGATCACCCGAGGAGGCGCTCATGCGCAGATCAGTTTTAGGGCTCGCCGTCGTGTGTCTCGCCGCGGCCAATCCGGCCGCCGCAGCCGAGCCGGTAGAAACGCCGCCTGTGCTCGAGACCATCGGACTATGGCTCGCAGCGAACTACGACCTGCCGTTGGCGCAGCCTCCCGCCCTTGTCACCGCGCCCGCGATCGAACTTGTCACGATGCGCTACGGCGCCGGGTCTACCGTCTCGTCGCCGGAGGTCGTTGCCGTCTATGATGAAGGCGTCAATACCATCTTTCTTACCGCAGGCTGGACGGGCCGCACCCCGGCCGAACTGTCGGTGCTGGTGCACGAGATGGTTCACCACCTCCAGGCCGCCGCCGAGATGCGCTTCGCCTGTCCAGGGGAGCGCGAGGCGCTCGCCTATCGTGCCCAGGACGCTTGGCTTCGGCTGTTCGGCACTGACCTGAAGAGCACCTTTAGCATCGACCCTGCGACACTGCTTGTCGCCACAGTGTGCACTCATTAGGTCGAAGAAAATGAAGAGCGAAAGCTCCTTCCTTGGAGCAAGTGGCCAGTCCGTCTGCGGCAAAAAGAGGAAGCGGATGTTAGGCTGCATGGCCCGACGTGGTGGCCTGAACTAATTCACATGCCTTGCTCTGAAACCTGCAGTTAACTAAACGGCCCTACCTTCCACCCAACTCGGTGCGCGGGGGTTCAGTGCAGTCAAACGTTTGTGCATTTCCGCTGTATCGGCAGCGAAGAATCGTCAGCGTCGTAGCGGAAGCACTCTCATCCAAGGACGGAGAGCACGCCAATCGCTTCTGGCGCCAGATCGCGAGAAACCTTCTCCGACAGCTCGTCGCATCGGGTGTGGCTGTTGAGACAGCCGAGGAAGAAATCCGGATGCTGCTCTGAGTTGTCCTGGGTGAGATGCAGCGGAACAGCGTCGGCGGGCGAAAGTAGTCAATCAGAGCGGACGAAACGGACCTTATCCTCTCGCCAGGAAAACTTTTTAGCCGGCGTCAGCCCAAGCATGCTGCGCAGCGTCTCGATGCTCGGTATCATCCTCCCACCATTGTGGATGAGCGGCGCTGTTGTGGAGCATGCGCTTCGTGATAGCTTCAATCTCTTCGAAACTTAGGATTGCCTCCGGCAGCCTTTGTCTTTTGAGGTGTTCACGAAGTTGATCGTAAACGCCCATTCTGTCCTCCCTCAGAAACAGCACTCGATCCAGATGCGGCGTTCGTCCTGTGTACGCCACTCGCTGGAAGCGCCAGAATGTCCACCTTCTTGAAATCAGTCAAAGTGCTCATCTGGCCGATCGGCCTATAGAATGGTCACTCTTGCGCTGGTGGAGGCAAAGTTTGCCTCCACGCCCGACATGAGGCGCATGCCGGTCCGGCAGTTTGGGGGCCGAAAGCAGTCAGGCGGCTTAAGGCTACCGATTCGCGGAGACCAGACGTTCGCTGGCGCGAGAAGCGTCGTAGCCGTTCCGCTCGAAGAGGCTACTTGCCCGAAGGCACCGATACATCCATTTCTGGCACGTAGCTGGAAATGAAGTTCGAGCATCGCCACATCAGTATACGGACCGGCAGTCTGATGGAACTATTGTCATTGATAACAATCTTTGCGACCGACGAAGCGTCTCGCGACTGCCGTTGATGTTTGAGGAGTGTGAATGACGGTACGCTTTGCATTTGACAACAGCTATGCTCGGCTGCCGAGCTCGTTTTATGCGCGTGTTTCCCCGACCCCGGTCTCCGCACCGCACCTCCTCAAGCTTAACCAGGAGCTGGCCGTCCAGCTCGGGCTCAACCCGGTAGAACTCGCCACGCAGGCGGGTGTTGAGATTCTTGCCGGCAAACGGATTCCCGAAGGTGCCGAGCCGATCGCTACCGCCTATGCCGGACACCAGTTCGGTCAGTTCGTGCCGCAGCTCGGCGACGGAAGGGCAATCCTGCTAGGCGAGATCGTCGATCAGGAAGGAGTGCGCCGGGATATCCAGCTAAAGGGCTCCGGCCGAACACCGTTTTCCCGCGGCGGCGACGGGCGGGCGGCGCTTGGCCCCGTTCTGCGCGAGTACATTGTCAGCGAGGCCATGGCGGCTCTTGGCATTCCGACCACTCGGGCGCTTGCTGCGGTTATGACGGGTGATGAGGTGATACGAGAAACCTACCTGCCAGGCGCAGTGCTGACACGGGTCGCATCCAGCCACATGCGGATCGGAACCTTCGAATTCTTCGCGGCGCGCGGGGACGTGGATGCGGTGAGGGCTCTCGCTGATCACGCGATCGCCCGGCACTACCCGGATGCCGCGGGCGCTGCTCGCCCCTACCTGGCACTGCTGGAGAGTGTGATTGCGCGCCAAGCGAACCTCGTAGCGCAGTGGCTCCTCGTCGGCTTCATTCACGGGGTTATGAACACCGACAACATGTCTATCGCCGGCGAGACGATTGACTATGGCCCCTGCGCTTTTCTGGACATCTACAATCCCAACACCGTATTCAGCTCGATCGACCAGTTAGGTCGCTACGCTTATGCCAATCAGCCTGCGATCGCCCAGTGGAACCTGACGCGGCTGGCGGAGTGTCTGCTGCCCCTCCTGGCTGGGGATCAGGACAAATCCGTGGAGCAGGCCCAAGAGGCGCTTTCTGCCTTCGCAGCACGGTTCAGCGACGCGTATAATAGTGGCTTGCGTCGCAAGTTGGGACTTTTGTCGGAGCGGGAGGGCGATCTTGCGCTGACGCATGATCTTCTCGATCGGATGGTCGCTGGCAAGGCGGACTTCACCCTGACTTTCCGACGCCTGAGCGAGGCCGCTATTGGACCCGAAGGCGACGTCGCGGTGCGCAGCCTCTTCGAAGACCCTGCCCCATATGACGACTGGGCCGAGCGCTGGCGCAAACGGCTCGGGCAAGAGCCGCAGGAAGGTTCAGTGCGCCGGGCTTCCATGCAGCGCGTAAATCCGGCCGTTATCCCGCGCAACCACCGCGTTGAGGCGGTCATCGAGGCCGCCGTGGAGAAACAGGAGTTCGGACCGTTCGAGGACCTTCTGACCGTGCTCGGCAAGCCATACGAAGTCCAGCCAGGGTTCGCGAGCTATGCCGAGCCACCACCGCGCGATGGCCGCGTCTATAAGACCTTTTGTGGGACCTGAACCTGAGGTTCGTTTTGAAGAGATTCGTTGTATGACGAAAAGGAGCGCTCGGTCGCGCGAGCGACGTTCCGGCTAGCATTCCAAGCTTTGCGTTCCGGCATCGCAGGATCGTGCTGGAAATGTCCATCGTGCTTCTCCTTCGGCGCACCATTGGCCGGAAGGGAAGCGAAAGGGGACTAGTCAGCAGCGGGGCCGGAAGGAGACGGTCAGCTCCTGGCTACGGAGGGCGGACATTCAGGTCACGATGGGCATCGTCGTGATCTGACCCCGTTCCAGCCGTTCTCGGCACACCTGATGAACGACTGCTGTGCGCCCCGAGTCGGCCATCCGGACGCTATGCCCGGTGCTCGGAAGCGGCCGTAAGCTCAGGGCGAAAGTTCACGTCCGCTGCGCTGCGAGATAGGGGAACCCCATTGATTGTTGGGACGACACCGGCTTTAACGCTATGGTGACGGACACCCCTGCACCATGGCAAAATATGAGAATCCGGCCTTTTTCGATCCACATCCCCAACGAAGCACTCGCTGACTTGCGACATCGCCTGCATGCGACGCGTTGGCCGAGTTCACTTGATGACGAGAGTTGGGCCGACGGCGCGAACCTGCTGTTCATGCAGCGGCTTTCTCACCATTGGCTCCACAACTTTGACTGGCGCGCGCAAGAGGAGCGGCTGAACCGACTACCACAATTCATCGCCACCATTGATGAGGCGGACGTCCACTTCGTCCATCAGCGCGGGACAGGGCCATCACCCATGCCAATTGTCCTGACGCACGGCTGGCCAGGCTCTTTCGCTGAGATGGAACACATCATTCCGTTGCTGGCCGACCCCGGAGCTCACGGCGGCGATCCCACCGATGCTTTTCACGTCGTCGTGCCCTCCCTTCCCGGCTATGGCTTCTCGCCTGCGCCCTCCTACCCTGGTGTCAGCGCACGAACGATTGCCCAACTGTGGCATCGATTGATGGAAGGTCTTGGTTACAACCGGTTTGCAGCTCAAGGGGGCGATATCGGCGCCGGTGTCTCGGCTTGGCTCGCGCGGCAGTTCCCAGACAGCTTGGCAGGCGTTCATGTCAACTATATTCCGGGCAGCTTCCGCCCGACCCTGGGACCGGCATCACCGCCCGTGACAAATGAGGAGCAAGAGTTTCTTAAACGGGTTTCGTCCTGGGCGGCAGATGAAGGAGCCTATGCGGCTTTGCAAGGCACCAAGCCACAGACGCTGGCCTTCTCGCTGACTGATTCTCCCGTGGGTCTCGCTGCCTGGATTGTCGAGAAATTCAGATCCTGGAGCGATTGCGATGGTGATATCCAGCGCGTTTTCTCCCTGGATACGCTGCTTACCGATATTTCTATTTACTGGTTCGGCGACAGCCTCAGCGCCTCCTTGCGGCTGTACAAGGAGAATCGCCTTTGCCCGCTCTCGTTCGACCTTGATGAGCGCGTGACGCCGCCATTTGGCGTCGCGCTCTTTCCCCACGAACTGCCGATGCCGCCACGGTCTTGGGTCGAGCGCGTTTTCGATGTCGCCCGCTGGACTGAGATGCCGGCGGGGGGCCATTTCGCGGCACTTGAGCAGCCAGAGTTGCTGGCACGTGAAATTCGCGCCTTTTTTCGGCCGCGTCGTCAGCCTTAGGGACTGTCACCTCTTACGGGTAGAGGACCATTCCTGCGTGATGGAGCGCGCCGTCGACGAACTTCCCGTCGGCGGTGAAGCCGGTATCGTCCCAATAGAAGATGTCATCGCCTCGCAATCGCTTAGGACAGCAGCCTCGACGGCAGCTTTCTGATGCCGCGCCAAAGAGCGGACCGGCTCCTAACGGCCCCGAAGTCGCCTAATCGGCTGCCATTTTGGCCCCCGTGCATTATTCGGACACGGATTCACGGTAGCGGCGTAACGATCACGGGCGAGCGGTCAATTGGAGCGGCATCAGGGTCCAGCCAGACATCCGCCCAGTGACGATCAGCCGGTCGCCGGCACCGGAATCGGCATCGACGTCGAGGCGTGGTTCGGTCGTTTGACCTGATGGGCACTCAATTTACGAACTTGCCGAGGTCGATGGAGCGACCAGGTTAGGCTCAGACGCTCGCGGCAACAAGCGCCCGGCTAGCCTCAGTTCCGTCGTCACCTTGGTCGCCGGCCGGCATCACCGACCGGCCTTCGGCACCCGTCAGGTGGCCCGGCTCTCGGTCGAGTGCGGGCTCCACTTGATCAGACGGGCCTCGGCGATGTCGAGGATGCGGTCGATGATCAGCACGAACATCGCGAGGATCGTAATGCCGGCGAAGACGCCGACCGCATCGAAGTTGCCTTCCGCCTGGGCGATCAGATAGCCAAGGCCGGCGGAGGCGCCAAGGTATTCGCCGATGATCGCGCCGACTACCGCGAAGCCGACCGAGGTGCGCAGCGACGATAGGATCCAGCTGGCCGCGGCCGGGAAGTAGACGTGGGTCAGCAGGCTTGAGCGCCTGGCGCCGAGGATCCGTGCGTTCGCCAGCACCACGGGGTTGACTTCCCGCACGCCCTGCATTGCGTTGAAGAAGGTGATGAAGAACACCAGCGTCACCGATAGCGCCACCTTCGACCACAGCCCGAGGCCGAGCCAGAGCACAAAGATAGGAGCGAGCACCACGCGGGGGATGGCGTTCAGCGCCTTTATGAACGGGTCGAGGATGCGATAGGCGCCACGGCTAAGCCCTAGCCAGACGCCGGCCGCCACGCCGAGGGCGGTACCAATCACGTATCCGAGCACCGTCTCGGTGAGCGTGATCGACACATGCCTGTAGAAGCCAGGGTCGATGATCCAGGCCACGATCTGGTTCATGATGTCGAAGGGGGCAGGGAAGAAGAAGACATCGATCACTCCGGCTTCCACGCCGAGCTGCCACCCGCCGACAATGACGACCAGCAGTCCCAGCTGGATCATACGTTCAGTCATGGCGTTCATAGCTTTTCTCCACTTCGCCGCGCAGGGACGACCAGATATTGCGGTAAAGATCCATGAAGCGCGGATCGAGTTTGATTTCCGAGACATCGCGCGGCCGGGTGAGATCGACAGGGAAGCTGTCGATCACGTGGCTGCAAGGCCCGGCAGCGAGGACGACCACACGGTCGCCGAGCGCGATGGCTTCCTCGAGATCGTGCGTGATCATCACCACCGCGCGGCGCTCCTCCTGCCAGAGCGCGAGCAGCTCGTTCTGCATCAGGTGGCGGGTGTGGATGTCGAGCGCCGAGAAGGGCTCGTCCATCAGGATCACCTTCGGGCCGGTAATCAGCGCCTGCGCCATCTGAACACGCTTGCGCTGGCCGCCCGAAAGCTGGTGCGGGTAGCGTTGCTCGAAGCCCTTCAAGCCCACCTTGGCGAGCCATTTCATGGACAGTTCGCGCCTTTCGTTCGCGCCTGTTCCCTTGAACATCGGCCCGAGCTCGACATTTTCGAGCGCCGTCTTCCACGGAAGGAGCGCATCCTGCTGGAAAAGGTAGCCGATGTTGTTCTGGACGCCATGCACCGGCGCTCCGTCGATCGAGACAGTCCCGCTCGCCGGCTTCAGAAGTCCGGCGATGGCGTTGAGAATGGTACTCTTGCCGCACCCCGTCGGACCGACGATGGCCAGAAACTCGCCATCCGCAACAGTCAGGTTGACATTCTGGACGGCGATGAAGGTGCCAAAGGACATGGTGACCGAATCGATCGACACCATCGGCCTTGGTTTGTCCGGGCTCATCATCGTTGTTGCCGACTTCACTACGGCCAGTGCCATGACTTCCTCCTTGTCAGTTGGCGACGTTGCGCGGCGCCTTGCCAACGAAGTCATTCGTGTAGGTCTTGGAAAGGTCGATTTCAGCCGCCGCGACCTTTTCGTTGAAGCTTTTCAGAACCGCGAGTGGGGTTTTGACGTTCTCCTCGCTGATGAGGCCATCCTTCGAGAAGATCGCCTTGGCGTTTTCGACGGCCCTGATGTAGGTCTCGCGGTCGCCGGAGATGAATTCCTTTGGCAGTTTTTCGACGATTTCTTCGGCCGAATGGCTGTCCATCCATTCGAGCGCCTTTACCGTTGCGTTGGTGACCTTCTGGACCGTCTCCGGATTGGCGTCGATGTAGTCCTGGGTGGCGTAGAGAACCGACGTCGGATAGATGCCGCCGTAGATTTCCTTGGCGCCGTCGTCGCTACGTGCGTCAATCAGGATCTTGCCCACGCCCTTTGCTTCGATGAAGGTGGCCGCCGGGTCATAGTTGACGAGCAGGTCGACCTTACCTTGCTCGAGGGCTGCGACAGCAGCGGAGCCGGAGCCGACGCCGATTAGCGACACGTCGTCGGCCGACAGGCCGTTCCGCTGCAGATAGTAGCGGACAAAGAAGTCGGACGAGGAACCAGGCGATGTGATGCCGATTTTGGCGCCTTTGATCGTTTCCGGCTTGGCCGGGTCGAAGGTGCTATCCTTGCCGCCGGCCAGAACGAGGCCCGAATTGCGGGCGAGTTGGATGAATGCGACGACCGCCTTGTTCTGCGACTGCATCTGGATCGTGTGATCGTAAAAGCCAACAGCGATATCCGTCGAGCCGGCCACGAGCGCCTGAAGGGTCTTCGAGCCGCCCGACGCGAAGTTCTCGACGGTGACCTCCAGACCCTCCTTTTCGTAGAGGCCGAGACCGGCTGCGACCGGGAAAGGCAGGTTGTTGAGGTTGTAGGAACCGACGCTGATGCGCACGGGCTCCGCCAGGGCGGAGCCTGCAAAGGCAACGGTTGCCACAAGGGCGAGCATGAGCTTACGCATGATTTTCCTCCAAGTTATGTGGCGCCCCTCCCGGCGGCCACGGTCATTATGCCGCGCAGACGAACTGCGCGACAGGTTTTGCGAAAACATGTCCTTCGAATAGGCGGCGGGCGGTGCGCAGGATGCCCGCGACGATCTTGCCGTTCCTGTCCTGAAGCTTGACGTCGAGATGGCCGCTCGGGTGCTCGATCGATAGGACCACCGGTGGTTTGCGAGTGCCGATCAAGCGGGATGCCACCGTATTTTCGGAGATGCAGGCCGTCGCGATCCCGACAGCACCTGTCGTGGCAAGCGAGGGATGGCACTGGTGCGGCATGAAATAGCGCACATTGATGTCGCCGTCTGCTCTTGGCCGGGAAATCAGCACCGGCTTCGGTGTCACCTGGTTGCTGACATCACCCATACCCATTCGCTCACCGGCGGCAATGCGCAGGCGCTCGAGCCGTTCCAACAGCGCCTTGTTTCCGTTGAGTTCGGCGGCTGTCTCGAACCCGCTGACGCCGATGGCCTCAGCCTCGAGGAGTATCATTGGTATGGCGCAGTCGATGCAAGTGACGTTGACGCCGTCGATGACCTCGTTCGGTTTGCCTGTGGGAAATAGCTGGCCCGTGCGGGCACCTGCGGCATCCATGAACGTAAGCGCAATCGGCGCCGCGCTGCCTGGAACGCCGTCGATCGCCGCGTCGCCGAGATAGGAGACGCTACCGTTGGGCGTCGGGACTTCTGCCTCGATCAGCTTTCCGGTGTTGACGTTGTGAATCCGGATGAGCGTCGTAGGACCCTGCACCGGCACAAGCCCCGCTTCGATGGCGAAGGGGCCGACGGCCGCAAGCATGTTGCCGCAGTTGGGGGACATATCGACGATCTGCTGGTCGACGCGCACCTGTGCGAAAAGATAATCGACGTCCGCGCCCTTGATGCTTGCGGGACCAACGATGGCCACCTTGCTTGTGACCGGATTGCCGCCGCCAATGCCGTCGATCTGCAGCGGATGCCCTGACCCCATGACCGAGAGCAGGATCTGATCGCGAAAGGCTGGATCGGACGGTAGATCGGAGGCGAGGAAGAAGGGCCCCTTGGACGTGCCGCCGCGCATCAGAGCGCACGGAATGCGGATCAGATCGTTCATCGTGCGACATCCTCCCTTTCATGCGCTCCGTGGTTCAATCATCTTGTTTGTTACGTGAATCCGATTAATATGAGAAATGCTAAAATCGGAGATTTTGATGCGTTATGAACATCAACTGTGAAATCCTGGACCTCCGCGCCTTTCTACTCGTCGTGGAGCTCGCGAGCTTCCACCGGGCAGCGGAGTCGCTCAATCTCTCGCAGCCGGCGCTGAGTCGTCGCATTCAGAAACTCGAAGGCTCCATCGGCGCGCCCCTCTTGGAGCGGACGACGCGCCATGTGGCGCCCACCGCCGTCGGCGGGGAGCTGGTCCCGCTGGTGCGCCGGATGCTGGAGGAGTTTGACGGTTCGCTCTTCGCCTTCCGCGAACTGGGGGAGCGGCGAGGCGGGCTTGTCACCATCGCCTGCTTGCCGACGGCGGCTTATTACTTCCTGCCCTCGGTGATCCGGCAGTTCGATGCGCAGTACCCCAACATCCGCTTCCGGATTCTCGACCTTCCGGCGACCGACGGGCTTCAGGCGGTCGCGCGCGGGGAGGTCGAATTCGGGGTCAACATCATGGGTTCGTCCGATCCCGACCTGACCTTCGATCGTCTGATCGAGGACCCCTTCGTTCTCGCCGCACGAAAGGAGCATCCGCTGGCATCAAGGGATGTCCTGACTTGGCAGGATCTCGTCCCCTACCAGCTCATCACCGTCCATCGGTCGAGCGCGAACCGGATCCTCTTGGATGCCTCGCTGACGAAGTCGAACCTCGCGCTGCGCTGGTCCTATGAAGTGACGCATCTCTCGACGTCACTCGGTCTGGTCGAAGCCGGTCTCGGAATATCGGTCCTGCCGCGCATGGCGACCCCGCAGGGCGACCATCCGTTCCTGGTCACAAGGCCCATCCGCGATCCCGAAATCTCGCGCACGATCGGGGTCGTGCGTCGACGCGGCGCGTCGCTCTCGCCGCCCGCCGAGAGGTTCATGCGGATGCTGATTGAAACCTGGGGTGATGCTTCAACGCCTCGAATGGCAACCTGAAAACAGCATTTGGCGGATGCAGCCTGCGGATCGACAATTCGCCTGCGGAAACCGGCTGACGAGTGAGGCGAGCCCTAGCACTGGGTTATCGCTTAGAGAGTACCTGAGGGATGTGCCCCTGGCCGCGCGTCGGAAGAATTTCGCGAGGCAGCCACGACAGTGGGCCGCAAGCTGGGATATGCCATGTACTACAAGGAAGTAGGCAGGAGTCTGACACCGGAGCACTATATCTGGACCGCCCCGGTTCACCTGACCAATTCAATGGCAAGGCCGCTCGGGGATTACCTAGCCCGCATGCTCCCCAACCAGACGATAGGGATGCGTCGTAACATCCAAGATTATGGACGGCGGTTCGGCTACAAGTCTGGATACAAAGAAGCAGACGCGCTCCAAACCCGCAACGTCAGCTATCGCTATGATTTTTGGCTTTCCGGCCCAGAATGCACATGTCTGCTTCTGGCGCATCCACGTCTGTCAGCGGTCGCCGGGAAGGTCGGCTTTCAGGCGGCGATCAAGTAGCCCTGAACGGCAGACATGGGGCGCGAAGCGGCCATCCAAGGTTCGGCCTACGGAAGTCGTCTGGGGTAGCAAGCGCATCAACTCATGCCACGCGACAGCAGGCAACTATCCGAGCTCGTGGATCGTTACGCCCGGCACGACAGCCTTGGCGATCTCGCATAGGTGCTGGTGATGCGTAAGGTAGATCACCTGACCCGCACTTGCCATCTCGCCAAACAGTCTGAAAACCTCTTCGGACCGGAAATGGTCGAACGTTTCCATTATGTCATCGGCAATGAATGGTACTGACGGTCGAAACTGGGCAAACTCGTAATAACCGGCAAGCCTCAGGGCCAGGTAGAGCTGAAAACGCGCGCCCTTTGACAACGCGTCGGCGACTTTGGACTGCCCGTCGCGCTGCAATGCGATGAGGACTTCGCCGCCCTTCACCGGTTGGGTTGCCAGACCCGAGTACTGACCGCGCGTGATGAGCGCGAAAGCGTCAGATGCCCGCGCCATCATCCCGGAGCGATGACGCTCGCGGTATACGCGCAGAGCGTTTCCAGCCGACATAACTCCCAGTTTCAGCTCGATATAACGGACGGCCTTTTCCTCGATTTCCAGCAGGACGGTGCGACGTTCGGCATCTATTCGGGCAACAGCGCTATCGCCGCCAATGGCGTCCAGCTTGTCTGCCGCTCGCGTCTGCCGGATAAGCTGTTGCTTTATCGCTTCATCAATATCCCGAAGCCGCTGCTCGCCTTCAGCCTTTTCGATCACAAGGCTATCGAAATCGATCGCATCCAATATTGAACGCGCCTGTTCGATCCCCGTCACAGCGAGCTCGGTCGACAACTGCTCCTCGAGATCGGCTACGGCAGTGCGCAGACGATCTCTGTCCCGCAGTAGTTCGTCGCGTTCCACGACTTCGGATAGAGTGGTTACGCCAAAGACGCCCAAGACTTCGTTCTTGCGGCGCTCATGCGCCGCGATTTCAACATCGAGGGTGTCACGAGCATCTTGCAGGCGCTGCAGGTCATCGACGAGGTTTGCCTTCGCCTCGCGAGTACGATCAGCCGTCTCCAGGCGCTCAGCAAGCCGGATCGCCAACTGCTCCGGTTCGTCGTCGTCCGCCGGTTCACCCGCTTCGGCTGCAGCAGCGGTAACCTCGACAATGAAATTGTCTCTGTCTGCCTCCATCTTCTCGATGCGGAGCTGCATGGCATTCCGATCCTGAAGGGTTTTGGACAGTTCAGCCAATTGATCGAGTACGCTCCCGACTCCGGGGGCCGAAAGCCCGCTCTCGAGCCAGGTGCCCTTAAGCGCTTCGGCAACGCCGGCCAGCCATTCTTCCTCACGCCTTTCTGCCAAGTCCACGGCCCGTCGTCTGGCAGCCAGATCCTCCTCCTTCGCGCTGACTGTTCGGAGCGCCTCGGCACGTTCAGCGTCCACTTTGAGCTGCCTGTCGAGGAACAGCTCTGTGACGGCCATGATCGTCTCCAAACTCTCGCCCGCATCCGACCGTATGCCGACGCTCTCCAGCGCCCCGCTCAACTCCAGGTGTATCTGGTCTCCCTCCTCGGCCGCCCGACCAGCCTTCTTA
>NZ_RZSU01000112.1:0-19153 GCF_003997585.1 Mesorhizobium sp. M5C.F.Cr.IN.023.01.1.1
GGCTGATTGTCGTCATCGGCACTTTCCTTTTGCTGGAAGCAGCGCCTGGTGATGCGGTCGACGCCTATATCGCCTCGACCGGCGGCGATGCCGGCATGATCGAACTGCTGCGCCATCGTTGGGGCCTCGACCAGTCGGCGCTGACGCGGCTGGCCAACTATCTCTGGGCGCTGCTGCATCTCGACCTCGGCCAATCGGTGACCTTTTCGCGGCCGATCCGCGACGTCATCCTCGAACGCCTGCCCAACACGCTGCTGTTGATGGGCTGCGCCACCGCGCTCTCCTTCGGGCTCGGCTCGGCACTCGGCATCTATGCCGGCGCCAGGCCCGGCGGCTTTCGCGACCGTTTCCTGTCGATCGGTTCGCTGGCGCTCTATGCCGTTCCCGGCTTCTGGCTCGGGCTGGTGCTGATCATCGTGTTCGCCGTCGACCTGCGCTGGTTCCCGATCGGCGGCATCGAGAGCATCGCGTCGGCCAAGACCGGCCTCGACCGCGCGGTTGATATCGCCAGCCATCTCGTCCTGCCGGTGTCCGCACTCGGCTTCATCTATCTCGCGCTCTACCTGCGCATGATGCGCGCCGGCATGGCCGAGGTCTGGCGACAGGATTTTGTCCTCGCCGCTCGCGCCAAAGGGCTTTCCCGTCGCCGCATCGTGCTCGCCCACGTTGCCCGCAACGCGCTGTTGCCGCTGGTCACCATGCTCGGCCTGCAATCGGCGCAGATGCTCGGCGGCAGCGTCGTCATCGAAAGCGTCTTTTCCGTGCCCGGCCTTGGCCGGCTGGCGCAGGAAGCAGTGGCGGCGCGAGACACGCCGCTGCTGCTCGGCATCATTCTCACCAGCGCCGTTCTGGTTGTCGTGATCAACCTTCTCGTCGACATAGCCTACGCCTTCCTCGATCCGCGCGTCGGCGCCAACGAGGCGAGCGCGTGAACCCGCTTCGCCGCTTTCTTCGGGCGCCGGAAGCGATCGCCGGCGCGATCATCCTGGTGGCGCTGTTTGCCATGGCGCTGTCGGCCTCGCTGTTCTTCCCCGGCGATCCGCAGGCCATTGCCGGGCCGGCATTGCTGCCGCCCTTTCAGGACTGGTCGCTGCCGCTCGGCACCGACCGGCTCGGCCGTGACGTGCTGGCCGAACTTTTCCACGGCGCCCGCACCTCGCTGGCAGTCGGGCTGGCGGCGGCAGCCGCAGCCATTGCCGTCGGCGCGATAGTCGGCACGCTGGCCGGCTTTACCGGCGGCCTCGTCGACGAAGTCCTTATGCGCATCACTGACGCCTTCCAGACCGTGCCGAGCTTCCTGCTGGCGCTGGCTTTCGTCAGCGTCGTCGGGCCATCGCTCGGCGTCGTCGTCGCGGCGATAGCGCTCGGCGCATGGACCGGTCCGGCGCGCGTAGCGCGAGCCGAAGTGCTGTCGATCCGCGAGCGCGATTTTGTCGCCGGCGCCCGCGTCATCGGCATGCATCCGCTGGAGATCGCCTTTCGCGAAGTGCTGCCCAACGCATTGCCGCCGGTGCTGGCATTGTCGTCGGTGATCGTCGCCGCGGCGATCCTTACTGAAGCGGCATTGTCCTTCCTCGGTCTCGGCGACCCGAACCGCATGACCTGGGGCGGCATGATCGCCGAAGGTCGCACCGTGCTGCGCGCCGCGCCCTTCCTGTCGATCATTCCGGGCGTAGCGCTCGTGCTGACCGTGCTCGGCGTCTATCTCGCCGGCGAAGGCGTCGTCGAAACGACAGCGGTGAGGAGGAGCCTGTCGTGACGGCACTGCTTTCGATCCGCGATTTGACGGTAAGCTATCGCCGCGATGGCGCCGAGGTGGCGGCGCTGAAACATGTCAGCCTCGATGTCGCCGCCGGCGAGCGCCTCGCCATCATCGGCGAGAGCGGCTCGGGCAAGAGCACGCTGGCGCTGGCCATCGCCGGGCTGCTGCCGGCTTCCTCCAGGATCGACGGCTGCCTTGACTGGTTTTTGCCATCGTCGCCATCCGTTGGTGCCAAGGCACCCCCCTCTGAGGGGGGCGTGAAGGAACGCCGGCCATCCGAATTCATTACCCGGTCCACCCACACCCCCCTCGGCGGCCGCGACATTGGCTTCGTCTTCCAGGACCCATCGGCAAGCCTCGATCCGGTGATGTCGGTCGGCGAGCAGATCGCGGAAGTTGCGCACACGCATCTCCGCCTTACTTGGCCGCAATCCTATGCCTGGGCAAAAACCCTGCTCGAACGCGTCCGCCTGTCCGATCCCGATGCCGCCTTGCGCGCCTATCCGCACCAGCTTTCCGGCGGCCAGAAGCAGCGCGTAGCGATCGCCGCCGCGATCGCGGCAGGTCCGAAACTGCTGATCGCCGATGAGGCGACCAGCGCGTTGGACACCATCGTGCAGGCCGAGATCGTCGCGCTGATCCGGCAATTGGTGGCCGAGGACGGGATGACGCTGCTGTTCGTCAGCCACGACATCGCGCTGGCCACCGAGCTGGCCGAGCGCATCGCCGTGTTCCGGCACGGCGAGCTGGTCGAGCTCGGTGCGACGGCGCAGATCATTGCTAGCCCGCGCCACGCCTATACAAGAGCGCTGCTCGACGCTCATCTCGGCCTCGACGCCGAACCAATGCTGCGGCCGGCAGGAGCATCGAGGTGAGCCGTCGTCCATTGCTGGCTGTTTCCGGCCTCACCAAACGATATCGTCGCGGCGGCAAGACAATCGCCGCCGTCGATGATGTTTCCTTCGACATCGAGCCCGGCGAGACGCTGGCACTGGCCGGGCCTTCCGGCAGCGGCAAGTCGACCATCGCGCGGCTGCTGCTGCGGCTGATCGAACCGGACGCCGGCCGCATCGAGTTCGAAGGCGGCGATTTCCTGTCCTTGAACGGCGCTGCCTTGCGCGCACGGCGCGCGCGTTTGCAAATGGTGTTCCAGGACCCGCTCGCCGCCTTCAACCCGCGAGCTACGGTAGCGCGCGTGCTCGACGATCCCCTGCGGATCCATGGCGTCGCAACCATATCAGAACGCCCGCGCCGCATCGCCGCTCTGCTCGATCGCGTCGGCCTGAGCGCTGATCTCGCCGGCCGCGCCATCCACGAGATCTCGGGCGGCCAGCGCCAGCGCATCGCGATTGCTCGCGCCATCGCGACAAAGCCGTCGCTGATCGTGCTCGACGAAGCGGTGTCCGCGCTCGACGTATCGGTGCGTCGACAGATCCTGCAATTGCTGCTCGATCTGCAGCGCGAGGAACGGATCGCCTATCTGTTCATTTCGCATGATCTCGGCGTTATCAGCGCCATCGCCCATCGTGTCGTCATCCTCGACGCCGGCCGCGTCGCCGAGAGCGGCAACGCCCGTGCGGTCATCGGTGCCCCGCAATCGACGATCGGCAAGGCGCTGGTGACGGCAGCGCCAAAACTGAACAGGACCAGCACGCAAGGCGCGGCCGATCGTCAGTAACCCAGCGCGCAACCATCCTTGCGTGGATCGGACGCGCCGGTAAGCGTGCCCTTGTCCCAGTCGATCAGCACCAGTTGGCCGCCGCCATGCGGCTCGGTTGGGATGGACACGTCGTGGCCTCGCTCGCGCAGGCCGGCGATCGCCTCGGCCGGAACGCCACGCTCCGCCTCCACTGCGTCCTGGCGGTAAAACACCCTCGGCGCATCCAGCGCCTCCTGCGGGTCCATGCCGAAATCGATAATGTTGGTGAGCAGGTGGACATGGCCGAACGGCTGGTAGCCGCCGCCCATCACGCCGAACGGCATGATCGCCCGGCCCTTGGCTGTCACCATGCCCGGCATAATGGTGTGCATGGGGCGTTTTCCCGGTGCGATGCGGTTTGGGTGGTCCGCCGCCAGGCGGAAGCTGCTGCCGCGGTTCTGCAGGACGACGCCGGTGCTCGGGCCGACCACCCCGCTGCCGAACGAACCAAAGGTCGAGTTGATGAAGCTGACCGCATTACGATCGCGGTCGACCACGGAGATGTAAACGGTATCGCTCGGCTGAAGCTCAAGCCGAGGCAGATGCGTCATCGCACGCGCCGGATCGATCTCGGCGCGGAGCCGGTCCGCATGGGATCTGGACAACAACTGCTCAACCGGAACATGGACGTGGTTCTGGTCGCCGATGAAATTGTCGCGGTCCTGATAGGCAAGCCGCCCAGCCTCGATCTCGAGGTGAAAGCGCTCGGCGCCGTTCGGTTCCAGTGAGCCGAGCGAGCAGCCCGACAGCACATTCAGCATGATCAGTGCCGTCAGCCCCTGGTTGTTCGGCGGCATCTGATGGATGTCGTAGCCTCGGTAGGATGTGCCGACTGGCCTGACATATTCGCCCTGCGTCGCCGCGAAATCCTCGAGCGCATGCAGCCCACCGAGAGCACGCAAACGCGCCACCATGTCGTCGGCGACCTCGCCTTCGTAAAAGCCGGCGCGGCCACGGCGCGAGACGATGCGCAAGGTTTCGGCCAGTTGCGGCTGCCGGTGCAACTCGCCTGCCTGCGGCGCCCTTCCATCCGGCAGAAATATCCGCGCCGCATGTTCGTCAGCGGCCAGCAAGGCAGCACTTTCAGCCCAGTCGAAGGCAACGCGATCTTGGACGACGTAGCCCTGTTCGGCGTAGCGTATGGCAGGTGCGAGCGCGGCGTCGATGCCCTTTCTGCCGTGATTCTCGAGCAGCCGGCACCAGGCGTCGACGGCGCCCGGCACGGTGACCGCGTGCGGACCGGACTCGGGCAGTTCGACATGCCCCCTGTCCAGATACCATTCAGCCGTCGCTGACGCAGGTGCGCGGCCGGAGCCGTTGAAGGCCAGAACCTCGCCTTGGCCGTTGGGGCAGTAGAGGACAAAACAGTCGCCGCCGATACCGGTCGATTGCGGCTCGACGACCGCCTGCACCGCCGCCGCGCACACGGCTGCATCCATCGCGTTACCGCCGGACCGCAGCATCTCGAGCGCCGCCAGTGTCGCCAGAGGGTGCGATGTCGCGGCCATCGCTTCCGTCGCACGAACCGGCGACCGACCGGGGAGTTGAAAATCACGCATGCAGGATCAATAGCCTCCGACCAACCAGATGTGAACTGGCACCGGCAGCCAAAGGGCTGCGCCACCGAGCACCACGACCGACAGTATCATTGCCGTGGCAGCGCTCAGCCCTCAGAAATTACCGGCCTCAATCCGCGAATTTAAAAACATCCGTGGTGTAATCGGGGTAGGCATCCAGACTGTCGAAAAGCTCGGCCAGGTCAGGGGTGTCAGCCAATATTCCGGACAAGACCAGCGCAGTCGCCACGCCGGCGCCAATTCCACCGGCGACATCGTGTTCGACGCTGTCGCCGACACAGACCACGCTGCTTCGGTCCGGGTTGCCCGCCAGCGCCAGCGCGGCGTCGAAGATCGGGGTATAGGGCTTACCGATACGGGTGACGCTGCCGCCGAGGCCCTCATAGAGATCCGCAAGCTGACCGGCGCCAAAGCGAGGCCCCACGGCGGTCAGCATGATCTTGTCGGGGTTGGTGCAGAAGCACGGCACCTGCCGCATTGCTGCCGGTGCAAAAAGTCTGCGATAGTGATCGATGTCGTAGCGATCGCCCTCACTGGCGGCGATCAGCACCAACTCGGCATCGTCGCCGTCACCGGTCAACGCGAAAGGCAGGCCTTCAATCGCCGAGCGATCGCCCTCGCGGCTGATCAGTAGGCACTTTGTGTTTGGGCGCAGCTTTCCGGATGTCGCCATTTCGTGAAAGGACCGCCACGCGATCTCGCCGGAAGAGACAAATTGATCCCAGCTTCCTGGTTCGAAGCCGAGCTTCAGCAAGCGGGCTTCGTTGGGCCGCGCGCGCCTGCCCGAGTTCGAGACCAGCACAATCGTCCTGCCTGCGCGCTTCAGCGCCGACAATGCCTCCACAGCGCCCGGATAAGGGTTTGTACCATCGTGCAGCACGCCGAACTGATCGAGCAGGAACACCTGATAGCGCTCAACCAGCGCTCCGATGCCATCGACATGTTCAACTGTCTTCGTGATCACAAAAGCCCCGCTTCGATTGCGCCCATCAGCGCCAGCCGCGCCGTGCCGGCTGCCGCCTCGTCCGAAAGCGCCGGCAGAAAATCAACGCCCAGTTTGCGCTGCCGGATCGCGGTCCAGGCGGCGTTTGCCGCACCGCCGCCGACACTTCTGACAGATGTCAATCGGGGCGCGCCGAGCTCGGCAAGCCGGCGATAGCCGAGCGCCTCGATCTCGGCAATGCCTTCCAACATTCCTTTCAGATAGTCGGCATCGTCCGCAGGCCGCGGCGTCAGGCGTGGCGGCAGAGCAGGATCGGCGATCGGAAAGCGTTCGCCGACCGCGGGAAGCGGATAATAGTCGAGGCCGGTCTCCGTCATGGGGTCGATCGCCGCACTCAACTCGATGATGCGCGCGAGGGGAAAATGCTGCGCCAGCACCTTGCCGCCCGAATTCGACGCACCACCCGCCAGATAGGCATCTCCCAGCCGGTGACTATAGATGCCGAACTGCGGCGCCGAGATCGGCCGGTCGGAGAGAATCTTGATGGTCAGCGAGGATCCCAGCGCAGTGACGCCGTCGCCAACTGCCGCAGCGCCCGTCGCCAGGAACGACGCGCAGCCATCCGTCGTCCCGGCGACCACGGCCACGTCGCGCGCCAGGCCGAATAGGTCTGCAGCGCTCGCGGAGAGCGTTCCCGTGATGTCGCCGGGCTTGACGACGCGAGGCAGGAGTTCCACGCGCATGCCGGTCGCCGCGATCCAGTCCGGCCAGCAGCGGGCCTCGACGTCGTAACCGGTTTTCAGAGCATTGTTCTCGTCGCTGATATCAAAGCGGCCGGAGAACTGTGCCGCGATCCAGTCGGCCTGATGCAGCACCGCGGCAACGCCGGGCTGGCGCTGGAACGACAGCGCCTTGGCGAGACCGGACGTCGCCCCAAGTGCAGCGCTCGCTGCCGGCGCCTCGCGCGCGATCACGGCCAGAATGGCGTCATCGTCAACCTTGTCATTGTACATCAGCGGCTCGGCCAGCGGCCGCCCGGCGCCGTCGACCGGCAGCAGCGTGCCCGAAGTGCCGTCGACGGCAATCGACCGGACCGCCGCGCGATCGATGCCTGAAAGCAGTTCGGTCAGCGCCGCGCCGACCGCTGACCACCACACTGAGGGGTCGCGGGCGTTCTGGCCAAATCTGTCGAGTGGGACGGCGGAACGCGCGGCAATCGAAAAGTCCGGGCGCATGGCGACGGCGCGCGCACCTGATGTGCCGATGTCGATGCCGATCGAAAGGGGGCCGATCGAAAGCGGGTCGATCGAAAGCGGGCCGATCAAACGCGCCATGTCAGCTGCCGGCTGCATTGAGTTTCTGGCGGTACTGCTCGGCGTCCCAGTTGATCAGTTCGTCGTTCTCGGCGGCGGTCAGATAGTTAAGCTTCGCCGCGACATCGACCCGCGCCGTCACGTCGGCAAGGCAGCGTTGCATGGCGTCGGCGCCGCCACTCGCGTCGCCGCGCATCAGCACGCCAAGCCCGGGGAACAGGATTCCCACCGGTGCACTGTCGCACCGTTCGGTGACACGCTTCACGTCCTCGCCGGGTCTCGCCACGACCGAACCCTGGCCGAGAAAGATGACGTGATCGGGATAGAGGCTGCCCCCCGACGCCATGCGGCAGCTTTCCGGATCGATCGCGGCCGCATGCGCTTCGACATCCGCCGGCAACCTGTAACCGGTGCGTCCGATGAGCGCCGTCAATGCAGCAAGGTTGGGCTCCGCCACCTCGCGGGGCGGCCGCGCCAGCAGCCCTGTGACGCGGCGCAGCAGCGCTTCGGCGCCGGCGACGGTCTCGGCTGCGACGACCAGGCCGTGATTGGCAAGGATCAGCACATCGACCCCAGGCCGAAGGCGCTCGGCAATGCCTTGGGCGAGCGGCAGGCCCGGCCGGCGATAGGGAACATACGCCCATTCGAGACCATCGAGGCGCTTGGCGATTTGAGCCTCGCAGTCGGCCTGCACGGCAAGGGAGATGGTGTCGACACAGTGAACATGCAGAACCACTCGCTGCGGCATCAGGGCGTGAACAGTGGTCTCGATGGACGGGCGCAGCCTGCGTGTGTTGAGCGCCTCGATGGCGAAACCCTGCGGCTGATCGGCGGCTGGGTCGCGCTGTTCGACAGCCCTGAGCAGCGGGGCGATCGCCACGGGAACCATAATGTCTTCGGCGAGCGCATTCTTCAACCAAGTACCGGAAGCCTTGATCCAGAGCGTGTCGCCAGCCTTCAGCGAAGTGTTGCCGCCCGCGGCCTGGGTCAAATGCGGGTCGCGCCCGATGCTGGCCGAAAGCGACCGCAAAGTAGCCAATTCCTGCGCATCCGCATAGTTTGCCATCGAAATTCCTTCAGAAACCGGCCGCGTGGCCACGGCTTTGGATATCCCGCTGCCGGGATAAGGAGTGATGCTGGTATCGCAGATACGAGTAAGTTACGTCAATAGTGATCTCATTTCGTCAAATCGAGCTTGCAATCTAATCTGTGTTGAGTAACTTGCACCAATTGCCGTGGCAAAATGGCATTTCGGGAGGGTATCCGTTGAGCGACTCCGGCCGCCAGCGACAGATCGTCGAGTTGTTGCGGGATCGCCCCTTCGCCTCAGTGCGCGAGCTCCAAGAGCGGCTCGGCGTGTCGGCTGCGACGGTGCGGCGCGACATCGACAAGATCGATGAGGCCGGTGAAGCACGAAAGGTCTATGGCGGCATCTCGGCGCTCGATGGCGCCTCTCAGGCGGGCGTCGCCTATGCCAGGCCCTATGACGAGAACCGCGATCTCGCAGTCGAAGCCAAGCGGCAGATCGCGGCTCTCGCCGCGACCATGGTGCGCGATGGCGACGCCATCATCGTGCATGGCGGTTCGACCTGTTTCCACCTCGGCGCCAAGCTCGCCGACCGCAACATCCGGCTCTACACCAACTCGATGCCGCTCATCGCCTATTTGAGCGACCACGGTCATTGCAGCCTAACCATCGCCGGCGGTGAGCTTCATCGCGAGCCTGGCATCATCCATTCGCTCACCCAGGCGGTGCCGTTCTATGCGTCGAAATTCTTTCTTGGCGCGCAAGGCATCGGCCCGGAGGGCGTGCTGGAATCGCATCCGCTGCTGGTCCGCTCCATCGTCGAACTCAGCCTATGCGCCGACCAGATCGTGGTGCTGGCCGACAGCCGCAAACTGTCGATCCACGCGCGCAACGTCGCGCTGCCTCTGTCCCGCATCGGCACGCTGGTGACCGATGACGGCCTGTCCGATGCCGATGCACGCATGCTCGAAGACGCCGGCGTCATGGTGCGGATCGCCTCTGCCTCTGGAGCCCTGCAGTGAAGGTGGCCGTCCTCGACTTCGGCAAGACCAACTCGAAGCTCTTCGTCTTTGGTCAGGACGGGCAGATTCTCGATGAGCGCCGGACTCAGCCAAACTGGACGTGCAAAGGCGGCTTCAGTGTGCTCGACGAGACAGCCCTTCACGATTGGGCGGCTCGCGCCGTCGGCGAAGCGGTCGACAATCATGGTGTGGAAGGATTGATGGTTTCGGGCCATGGCTGCACCTTTGCCCTGGTCGACGATGCGGCGCTGACGCATCCGATTCTCGACTACGAGCAGGAGCCACCGGCTGAGATCGCCGCGCAGATCGATCGCCGCATTCCGGATTTTGCCGAGACTTTCTCGCCGCTCCTGCCGCTCGGCTTCAACTATGGTCGCCACATGCTGTGGCTGAAGGCGGTGCAACCCAGCACATTCGATGCCGCGAAATCGATCCTCGGCTATCCGCAATACTGGAGCTGGCGCTTTGGCGGCCGGGCGGTCTCGGAAGTGTCCTATCTCGGCTGTCACTCGCATCTGTGGGCGCCGCGCAAGCGCGATTTCAGTTCACTGGTCGACGCCGAGGGCTGGCGCGGCCAGATGCCCGCCTTTGAGCGTGCCGGAGCTGTCATCGGCGAGCGGCGCCTCGGCGGGGCAACACGGCCGATTGCCATCCACAACGGTGTCCATGACAGCAATGCGGCGCTCCATGCCTATCGCCGGCAGGAGCTTGGGCCGGTCACAGTCGTCTCGACCGGCACCTGGGTCGTCGTGCTCAACCCGGACTGCCCGCTCGACGCGCTCGACCGCGACCGCGACATGCTGGTCAATGTTGATGTCGATGCTGGCCCGGTGCCGACCATCCGTTTCATGGGCGGCCGTGAATTCGCGACAATCAGCGCCGGCTGGCAAGGCGCAATCGCTCGCTCCTCGGTACAGCAGGTGATCGACGCCGGCATCATGGCGCTGCCTGGTTTCGCCCCGGGCGGGCCGATGCCTGGCCATCCCGGCGAATTGGTCGGGCGCACACCCAACGCGGAGGAGCGCGCGGCTGTGGCGCTGCTCTATGTCGCACTGATGGTCGATCTGTGTCTCGACCTGATCCATTCGAACGATACCGTAATCGTCGATGGCGGG
Organism: Mesorhizobium sp. M5C.F.Cr.IN.023.01.1.1; assembly: GCF_003997585.1. Lineage (NCBI taxonomy): Bacteria > Pseudomonadati > Pseudomonadota > Alphaproteobacteria > Hyphomicrobiales > Phyllobacteriaceae > Mesorhizobium > Mesorhizobium sp. M5C.F.Cr.IN.023.01.1.1. Next base: position 10,459 of record NZ_RZSU01000112.1, read on the forward strand.
CTGAACAGTGGCGGCGTGCTCGCCGCCCTGCTGGCGCAGCTGCGCCCCGGCCAGTCCTTCATGCAGGGCGCCACGCTGGAGGGCAGCGCCACCGGAGCGGCGGCTCTTGCCTTCGAGAGTGTTGGACGCGAATTTGCCGCCGAGGCGCCGGAGCCGGTGCGCGCCTCCGGCTTCGCTGATCTTGCTGGCTACCGCGACAGCTGGCGCGGCCTCTCCGGCGATCGAGGCATCGTTGAAACTGCAGCGCGAGGTGCACGATGACCGCCGCTGCCCAAATCGAGACGGCGCGCCAGCCGATGCTGGAGATGCGGCACATCTCCAAGACGTTCGGCCCGATCCGCGCCTTGCAGGACGTGTCGCTGACCGTCCACGCCGGCGAACTGCACGCGCTGATGGGCGAAAACGGCGCCGGCAAGTCGACGCTGATGAAGGTGCTGTCCGGCGCCTATCGGCCGGATCCAGGCGGCGATATCCTGATCGACGGCACACCGGTTGCGACCGGCGACCCGATCAAGGCGCGCGCCAACGGCATTGCGGTCATTTATCAGGAGCTGTCGCTGGCACCCAACCTGACGGTTGCGCAGAACATCTTCCTCGGCAACGAGCCGAGACGGTTCGGCATCGTCGACCGCGATCAGTGCAATCGGCGCACTGACGAGATCATCGCGCGGCTCGGCGTCTCTTTCTCGGCGCGGGCCTCGGTCTCCAGCCTGTCGCTCGGCGAACGCCAGCTGGTCGAGATCGCTCGCGCGCTGTCGACCAGCGCGCGCATCATCGTCATGGACGAGCCGACCACCTCGCTGACCTCGCGCGAGACGGAAAGGTTGTTCGAGGTCATTGCGACGCTGAAGTCGCAGGGCATCGCCATCATCTACATCAGCCACCGGATGGAAGAGGTCTACCAGCTTGCCGACCGTGTTAGCGTGCTGCGCGACAGCGGCTATGTCGGCACGCTCGACCGCGCCGATCTGAACGCCTCGCGCCTCGTTTCGATGATGGTTGGCCGTGATCTGTCCGCCTTCTACAAGAAGGATCACCGCCCGCCGGACAGCAAGCGCGCGATTGCACTGTCGGTGCAGGGCATGTCGGACGGCAATCTTTTGAAGGACTGTTCCTTCGACCTGCACAAGGGCGAAGTCTTGGCGCTGGCGGGCCTGGTCGGCTCGGGCCGAACCGAGCTCGCACGGCTGATCTTCGGTGCCGACAGGCACACATCAGGCACGCTGGAACTCGACGGCAAGCCGATAGCCATCGGCTCGCCGCGCGAGGCGCTGGACGCCGGCATCGCCTATCTCACCGAAGACCGCAAGGAACTCGGTCTGTTCCTCGACATGTCGATTTCCGACAATATCAGCATGGGCGTGCTCGCAAGGGACGCGCAGGCCGGCGGCTTGCGCGACTTCGCCATGGCCGAAAGGCGCGCCGCCAAGGCCGTTTCCGACCTCTCCATCCGCACCAGGTCGGTGCACGCCAATGCCGGCTCGCTGTCGGGCGGCAACCAGCAGAAGGTGCTGCTCGCCCGCCTGCTCGAAACCGAGCCGCGGGTCCTCATCCTCGACGAGCCGACTCGCGGCGTCGATGTCGGGGCGAAGTCCGAAATCTACCGGCTGATCGACGATCTCGCCAAGAAGGGCATCGCCATCCTGATGATCTCGAGCGAACTGCCGGAGGTGATCGGCGTCGCCGACCGCGTGCTCGTGATGCGCGACGGCACTATCGCTGGCGAAGTTATGGCATCCGCCGGCCAGCTGCTCAGTCAGGAAGCAATCATGGAACTTGCAACGGGAGCGGCCAAGTGATGACCGACAAGGCAACCGAGATGAGCGCGGGCGACCAGGCTGTCGGCAGGAGCCGGCGGCTGCGCACCGCCTTCGCCGCCCTTGGCATGCTGCCGGTCCTGATCCTTTTGGCGGCCGGCTTCCAGATCATGAACCCGCGCTTCCTCACCGAGACCAACCTGTTGATCGTCACGCAGCAGTCGTCGATCAACATCGTGCTTGCGGCCGGCATGACCTTCGTCATCCTGACCGGCGGCATCGACCTGTCCGTCGGGTCCATCCTTGCCGCCTCGGCGATGGTGGCGGTGATGGTGTCGCTGGTGCCGGAGTGGGGCATGCTCGGCGTGCCAGCGGCCATTCTGGTCGGCCTCGGCTTCGGCGTCGTCAATGGGCTGCTCGTCGCCTACATCAAGCTGCCGCCCTTTATCGTCACGCTGGGTTCGCTGACCGCCGTGCGCGGTGTTGCCCGCCTGCTCGGCCAGGACACCACAGTGTTCAACTCTGACCTGCCGTTCGACTTCATCGGCAACGGTTCGCTGTTCGGCATTCCCTGGCTGGTCATCATCGCTCTGTCGGTCGTGGTGCTGTCCTGGCTGGTACTCAAGCGCACCGTGCTCGGCACCTGGATCTATGCCGTCGGCGGCAATGCCGAAGCCGCGCGCCTCACCGGCATCAAGGTGCCGCTGGTGCTGCTCTTCGTCTATGGCGTTTCCGGCCTGCTGGCCGGCCTTGGCGGCGCCATGTCGGCGGCCCGACTCTATGCGGCCAATGGGCTGCAGCTTGGGCAGTCCTATGAGCTCGACGCCATTGCCGCGGTCATTCTCGGCGGCACCAGCTTTGTCGGCGGCGTCGGTTCGATCTGGGGCACGCTGATCGGCGGGCTGATCATCGCGGTGCTCTCCAATGGGCTCATCTTGGCCGGTGTTTCGGACATCTGGCAGTACATCATCAAGGGATTGGTCATCATCGTGGCGGTCGCCCTCGACCGCTACAGGCTCCAGGCAGGAGCAAGAACGTGATTGACCTTAGTCGCCGGCGTCAACGACCCGGTTTCATGTAACGCACCGTGAGAGGCGCGGGGCATCAGGAGGAAAACAATGAAGACCATCGCTAAACTGCTCTGCGGCGTTGCCCTTGCGGCCGTCGTCATCGCACCGGCTTCGGCCAAGGATCTGAACAAGGTCGGCATCTCGGTCGGCCTGCTCGGCAACCCGTTCTTCGTCGCCACCATCAAGGGCATCGAGGACGCCGCCAAGAAGATCAACCCTAATGTCGAGGTGACGTCGGTGTCGGCCGACTACGACCTCAACAAGCAGGTCTCGCAGGTCGACTCCTTCATCGCCGCCGGCGTCGACGTGATCATGCTCAACGCCGTCGATGCCAAGGCGATCGCACCGGCGGTGAAGAAGGCGCAGGCGGCGGGCATCGTGGTTGCCGCTTTCGATGTTTCGGCGCCGGGCGCCGACGTCACAGTGATGACCAACAACGTCAAGGCCGGCGAAGCGGCTTGCCAGTATCTGGTCGACCATACCGGCGGCAAGGGTGACTATGTCATCCTGAACGGCCCGGCATCGTCGTCGATCCTGGAGCGGGTGAAGGGCTGCAAGGACGTGCTGGCGAAGCACCCGGATATCAAGATCCTCTCCGACGACCAGAATGCCGAAGGCTCGCGCGACGGCGGCCTCAAGGTGTTCCAGTCGCTGCTGACCCGTTTCGACAAGATCGACGCAGTGTTCGCCATCAACGATCCGACAGCGATCGGCGCCCAGCTTGCGGCCAAGCAGCTCAACCGCTCGGAGTTCATCTTCACCGCGGTCGACGGCGCGCCCGATATCGAGAAGGAACTCTCTTCCGGCACCTCGATGATCAAGGCCTCGGCCTCGCAAGATCCTTACGTCATGGCTGGCCAGTCGCTGCAGATGGCGGCCGAAGTGCTCGCCGGCAAAAAGCCGGCCGAGGCGACGGTGCTGCTCGACCCGCAGCTGATCACGGCCGAGAACCTGAAGGACTACAAGGGCTGGACGGCGGCCCGCTAGCTTAGAGCCTCCCAAGGCTGGTGCGGCCGGGACGACCGGCCGCACCGTTTTTTGTTTGAGCATCGGATTTTCCCAAAACCGGTTTCCACTTTTGGGTCCGATGCTCTCGACCAGCAGGAGAGATCATGTCGCGCATTGGAATCCATTCTTTCGTCTGGTCGGCGAGCTCGGCGCAAGGCGACCTCGAACGAACGCTGGCCAACACCAAAGAGGCAGGTTTCGACCTGATCGAATTCTCCTATCTCGACCCTGCCAATGTCGACGTTGGCGGGCTGGCCAAGCGCATCGCCGACCTCGATCTCGGCGTGGCGATCAGCATCGGACTGCCGGCCGACGGCGACATTTCAAGCGCCGACAAGGCGATTGCGGCGCACGGCGTCGAAATCCTGAACCGTACGATCGCGCTCACCCGCGATCTCGGCGGCCGGAAGGTCGCCGGCATCCTCAGCACCAGCCACGGATTGCAGACTGAGGCGCCGACACGCGATCAATGGAACCGCAGTGCTGCCACGCTCGCCAAGGTCGCGGAGACCGCCAAGGCCGCCGGCGTCACGCTCAACCTTGAGATCGTCAACCGCTTCGAGAGCAATCTGCTCAACACCGCCGCACAAGGGCTAGCCTTCATCGAGGACACCGGCTCAGACAACATCTTCCTGCATCTCGACACTTTCCACATGAATATCGAGGAGGCCGATGTCGGGCTGGCCATCCGCCACGCCGCGAAGAAGATCGGCTATGTCCATATCGGCGAGAGCCATCGCGGCTTCCTCGGCACCGGCAACATCGACTTCGCCGCGATCTTCGATGCGCTGACCGCGATCGGCCATAGCGACGACCTCAGCTTCGAATCCTTCTCATCGGAGATCGTCGACGAGAACCTGTCGAAGAAAACCGCCATCTGGCGCAATCTGTGGACCGACAATATGGAACTGGCCCGGCATGCGCGCCGCTTCATTGCGATTGGGCTGGAGACGGCACGGCGCAAGGCCGAGCTTGTTTCATCAAGCCATCGACCTTAGCACCACTTCCCATTTGCGATCCTTAGGCCAGATCAAAACGTTCCACGGCGCGCATGATGCCGCGCAGTTCGGCGAGGCCCTTCAGCCGACCGATCAATGAGTAGCCGGGGTTGATCCTGGTCTTGCCGATATCGTCGGCGAGCAGATGGCCATGATCAGGACGCATGGGAATCCGCCAGTCGGCGCGGCCTTCCCTACTGCGGCGCGTTTCTTCCTGCATCAAAGCGAGGATGACATGCGTCATGTCGGTGCCGCCCTCCAGATGCTCGGCTTCATGGAAGGAGCCGTCATCCTCGATGGTTACATTGCGCAGATGGACGAAATGGATCCGGTCGGCGAATTCCTTGACCATGCCGACAATGTCGTTGTCTGCGCGCGTACCGTAGGAGCCGGTGCAGAATGTCAGGCCGTTTGCTGGGCTGTCGACGGCGCTGAGGATGAAACGCGCGTCCTCGGCGGTCGAAACGACCCGTGGCAAGCCATAAAGCGAGAATGGCGGGTCATCGGGATGGATGCACATGCGCACTCCCTCCTGCTCGGCCGCCGGAATGATCTCGCGCAAAAACCAGGCGAGATTGTCGCGCAATTCCTTCGGCCCGATCGAGTCATATTCCGCCAATGCCTCGCGAAAACTGTCCCTGACGTAGCTGCGCTCGGTCGCCGGCAGCCCGGCAATGAGATTGCGCTCGATCCTGTCGATCTGCTCTTCGCTCAGTTCCTTCAGTCGCGATTCCGCTTCGGCGATACGTACCGCGCTGTAGCTGGCTTCGGCATTCCTTCGCTTCAGGACGAAAAGGTCGTATGCGGCAAAATCGATCGCATCGAACCGCAGGGCGTAGCCCGTCGTTGGAAGACGATATGCAAGGTCGGTGCGGGTCCAGTCGACCACAGGCATGAAATTGTAGCAGATGGTCTTTATGCCGGCTTTCGCCAGCGCACGGATCGTGTCCTTGTACCAGCCAACATAGCGAACCCGTTCCGCCGAGCCGATCTTGATCGAATTGTGGACGGGAATGCTCTCCACGACAGACCAGGTCAGCCCTTCGGCCTCGATGATCCGCTTGCGCTCCAGGATGTCCGTCAAAGGCCAGGCGCGGCCGTCATAGATATTATGCAGGGCGGATACAACGCCCGTGGCTCCGGCCTGCTTGACATGATCGAGCGTTACCGGGTCGTCAGGGCCATACCAGCGCCAGCATTGTTCCATCGAGGCTTTCCTTTGCGGTAAAACAGAACCGTATTGTTGGGCCACAATGGAAGTCAAATTAAAGGAGTTTGCGCAATGAAGGACTTCGACGGCAAGATCGCTCTGGTGACGGGGACGACCGGGATCGGCCTCGCAACTGCCAGACGTCTTGCGGCGGGCGGCGCGGCGATCATCGCCTGCGGCATCGACCGCGCGGCCAACGCTGCGATAACAGCGGATCTGGACAGCTCCGGCGCCGAGGCGCTGGTCATGGCCGTCGACGTCTCCGTGCCGGATCAGGTTCGCGACGCGGTCACGGCCGGTGTCGAGCGGTTCGGCGGCCTCGATGTCATCGTCAATTCCGCGGCGGTCCATCCGTATGGAACGGCGACCAGCACCGATTTCGACACCTGGAACCAGGCGATGTCCGTCAATGTCGGCTCGATCTACCTGACCGCGCATTTCGGTATTCCCGAGATGATGAAGAGAGGCGGCGGCGCCATCGTCAACGTGGCTTCGGTGCAGGGCTTCGCCTGCCAGCAGAACGTCGCCGCCTATGCTACGACCAAGGGCGCCATCCACACCCTGACGCGCTCCCTGGCGCTTGACTACGCGCGCTCCGGCATTCGCGTCAATTCCGTCAGCCCGGGCTCGATCCGCACCCCGATCCTGGAAAGGGCGGCGCGCGGCGAGAATGGCACCGACGCCGATGTCGAGGCCGCCTACAGGCGCTTCGGCGAAGCCCACCCCATCGGGCGCATCGGCGAGCCGGAGGAAGTGGCGGAACTCATCGCCTTTCTGTGTTCGTCGAAAGCCGGGTTCTGCACCGGTGCGGACTACAGGATCGATGGCGGCCTGACGGCCGGCATCGGCGTCAAGTAGAACAGGAAGATCGGTCTCGGCCGGCAAACCAAGGGCGCTTAACATGCGCGAGTTTGCATACTGCACTTGCAGCCGGTTCAACCGTCTGATTCCCTTGGTTACGCTGGGCTGTCCTGATTCGCTCACTGTCCAAAGTCTTAGCAGTGCGCCAGGAGTAAGCCTTCCACCGACCGCTGCGCTGGCGCCTTCAAGGGGAGAGACGGCAAATGAACACTGCAACGAGGCCGGCAATCTCGGAGATGAGGCCCAAAATATCCGTCATCGGGGTTGGCGGCGGTGGCGGCAACGCCATCAACAACATGATCGCCGAAGGCTTGCAGGGCACCGAATTTATCGTCGCCAACACCGATGCCCAGGCGCTCACCATGTCGAAGGCAACGCGGCTGATCCAGTTGGGAGCGCACGTCACCGAAGGCCTTGGTGCAGGATCCCTGCCCGAGGTCGGCCATGCCGCGGCCGTGGAATCGATCGACGAAATCATGGACCATCTTGCGGGAACGCATATGTGTTTCGTGACCGCGGGTATGGGAGGCGGAACTGGAACTGGTGCAGCACCGGTCATAGCGCAGGCCGCGCGCAACGCGGGAATACTGACCGTGGCCGTCGTCACCAAGCCGTTCGTCTTCGAAGGGAACCGTCGAATGCATGCCGCCAATGAGGGCATCGAGCGGCTGCGCGAAAGCGCCGATACCGTCATCGTCATCCCGAACCAGAACCTCTTCAGGATCGCCGATGCCAGGACGACCTTCGCGGACGCGTTCGCCATGGCGGACCGCGTCCTCTACGCCGGCGTCGGCTGCATCACCGATCTCATCGTCAAGGAAGGGCTGATCAATCTCGACTTTGCCGATGTGAAGTCGGTGATGCGCGACATGGGTCGCGCGATGATGGGAACCGGCGAAGCCACCGGGGAGGACCGCGCCAGGAAGGCGGCCGAAGCAGCGATCGCAAACCCGCTTCTCGACGAAGCGTCGATGATGGGCGCCAAGGGCGTCCTTGTCTCGATATCGGGTGGCACTGATATGACGCTGTTCGAGGTCGACGAAGCCGCCACCCGCATCCGCGAGGAGGTCGACGCCGACGCCGATATCATCGTCGGCGCCATTTTCGACAAGGCGCTCGCCGGAAAATTCAGGGTGTCGGTCGTTGCGACGGGATTGCGGCGCGGGCTCGAGATACCGCTGACGGCGGGGTTGGAAAGCCGTGTGAATTGAGCGGCAAAAGGAAATTCAGGCGTCGCAGCGCCGGTTGGAATGTCGGGCGAGCAAGTGGCGGGCATCAAAGAAAAACCCCAGCAACCATTTGAGATTGCTGGGGGCTTTATGTCGAAACTGGTTGCCGGAAAATGTGACTTTCTCTGTCCCGCTGCGTCGGCTTTCAAACTCGACTGCGCCAGGCCCGAACGCAAAACGGCCCGCACTGAGGCGGGCCGTTTTGTGTACTTGGTTGCGGGGACAGGATTTGAACCTGTGACCTTCAGGTTATGAGCCTGACGAGCTACCGGGCTGCTCCACCCCGCGTCAACCAGACGGCGAATGCCGGCCGGGCAGCCCGGACTTTTGGTTTTGTCCGTCCTCGAGGCCTTCGGCCTTTTGCGGGCGGACGGGGCGCTGCTCGACCCCGGGTCAACTTCAGAAGTAGGCCTTGGCCTACTGGATTCAAGCTTGCGCCAAATGGAAAGGGCCGCTTGCGCGGCCCGAGCTCGCGATTGGCGGGCCTGTTTTGTAAGGAGAAGATTTGGATTCTTGCGACGTGCGTTTTGCAGACCTGGCAGCGACCTACTCTCCCGCGTCT
>NZ_RZSU01000113.1:0-19107 GCF_003997585.1 Mesorhizobium sp. M5C.F.Cr.IN.023.01.1.1
TCGTTAGTGAGTAGCCCGACGGTGAAGGAGCGCCGCCGCAACAGGCTCTGGGCCAGGCTGTTCGGGCGAAAGCCAAGCCGCTGTGCCGTCTCGCGAATCCGCTCGCGCGTCTCGGCGGTCATCCGCCCCTGCCCGTTCAGCGCTTTTGAGGCCGTGGCGACGCTGACGCCGGCAACGGCGGCTACCTCTCGGAGCGTGACGGGCTTGGTGAAGACTGGCTGGGCGTCGGAAGCCATGATGTGCGCGGCGGATCCAAGTTGGAAAAAGGTTTTCTCTTATCGTCCTGCGAGGCGCCGACTGGTGAGATCAGCGGATGCGGCCGATTTGGGAAAAGGTTTTCTCAGTGAGATTAGGGGAAGGATGCCGGGATGGCAAGAGGAACAGCCTTGGTTTGGGCATGTCTAAGATTTCTTGCTAATTGCTGGATTTGGCAGCCCAGGAAGGATAGGCTTGGTTTTTGGTTCAAGCGATGGAACAGAGACTAGCCGCAATTCTGGCTGCCGATATGGCGGGCTACAGTCGGCTAATGGAGGCCGACGAATCCGGCACGCTCGCACGCCTTCGGACCCATCGCATAGAACTGGTCGATCCCGCCATCGCGAAGAACAAGGGCCGGATCATCAAGACCACCGGAGACGGCATGCTCGTTGAGTTCCAGAGCGTGACCGATGCCGTGAAATGCGCCGTGGAAATCCAACAGCGCATGAAGCGGCGCAATTCGGATGTGCCACAAGAACGGCGTATCGAATTCAGGATCGGCATAAATCTCGGCGACATCATTTTCGAAGATGAGGACATTTTCGGCGACGGCGTCAATATTGCCTCGCGCATCGAGCAACTCGCCGACGTCGGCGGTATCTGTGTGACCGCAGCGGTGGCGACCCAAATTGCCGACCGTCTCGAAATTGCCATGGAGGACCTGGGCGAGAAGACGTTAAAGAACATCAGCCGCCCGGTTCGCCTCTATCGCATTGGGCTTGACAGTCCTGTCCTGCCGGAAGTCGAGGCAAAGCGATCCATCTCGAAACCTTCGATAGTGGTGCTGCCATTCAACAACATGAGCGGCGACCCCGAGCAGGAATTTTTCGCGGACGGACTGACCGAGGACATCATCACCGAACTATCCCGCCATCATGAGCTGTTCGTCATCTCGCGCAATTCCGCCTTCGTCTACAAGAACCGCGCCGTGAATGTGCGCGAGGTGGCCGAGAAACTCGAAGTCCAATACCTGGTGGAGGGAAGCGTCCGCAAGATCGGCGACAGGGTGCGCGTGACGGTTCAGCTCATCGACACGACGAATGACGCTCATATTTGGGCAGACAAATATGACCGGAAGCTGGACGACATATTCGCGATTCAGGATGAGGTGACCGCGGCGATCGCAGCCACGCTGCCCGGTCGTGTCGAGGCGGCTCAGCGGGACCAGCTCGCGCGGGCGAAACCTGCAAACATGGCCGCCTATGAATGTGTGCTTGCTGCCAAGGTGCTGCATCACCGAAGCACGATTGCGGATAATGAACGCGCGCAGACCTTGATAGGCAGGGCCGTCGCGCTCGACCCCGATTATGCTCATGCCCATGCCTGGCGGGCCTGCATCCTTGGCCAGGCCTGGGTCCATAACTGGTGCGAAGACAGGGATGGCGTCTGGAACGACATCATGGCAGCGCTGGACAGGGCGCTCGCGCTGGACGACAACGATGCCGATGTCCACCGCATCCTCGCCGCAGTGAACGTGAACAACAATGAGCTGACCACAGCGCGCTACCATCAAGAGCGCGCCCTCGCCCTCAATCCCAATTACGACCTCGTGGTGGTGCAGCAAGGCGAGTTATTGACGTGGCTGGGGAGGCCGGAAGAGGGAATTGAATGGATCCGCAAGGCAATGCAGTTGAACCCGCACCACCCGGAGCGGTTCTGGAGCCATCTGGGGAAGGCGCATTTTGCCGCGCGCCAGTATGGCGAGGCGATCGAAGCTTTCATGCATCTGTCAACCATGGACTCGGTTCAGCACGCTTTCGCCGCTGCCTGCTACGGCTGGCTCGGCGACGAAATCGCGGCCGCGGCGCATCTAGGCAAGATCAGAACGCTCGATCCCCAATTCGACCTCGATTCATTTATCGCCACCCTGCACTATGCCCAGGAGTCTGATGTGCAGCACGTCCGCGAAGGACTGCTGAAAGCCGGTATTGCCGACCTGTAGCCAGCCCGCAACTACGAACCAGATCCAATCGGGGACAGGCAAAAAACCCGCCCGATGCGGACCTTGTGGCATGACCGAACGACCGGCGGCTTAGGGTCAGAGGCGGCCGTTCCACTCACCTGCCAACACGCTGCCACGCCGGCGGTGCTTCACTGCTTGAAGCAGTGGTCGCGGTGGCCGCTGGCCGCGAGGCGCTGGTCGTCCTCGACATTGCACAGAAACACCGAGACGCGCTTGTCGACCAGCGCATCCGAAACGCCCGACATGACCGGCAGCGAAAACCGGCCCCAGGCATCGTTGGTCAACAGCCCAACGGTGAAGGAACGCCGCCGCAACAGGCTCTGCGCCAGGCTGTTCGGACGAAAGCCAAGGCGCCGCGCCGTCTCGCGAATGCGCTCGCGCGTCTCGGCGGTCATCCGCCCCTGCCCGTTCAGCGCTTTTGAGGCCGTCGCCACGCTGACGCCGGCGGCCACCTCGCGGAGCGTGACCGGGGTGGTGAAGGCGAAGCTTGGTTCGGCGTCGGGGAGACAAGGGGTAGGTAGGAGGGAAGGCAAGAGGGGACAGCGGCGTTATGGGCGTGCTGCTCTGGTCTATGCGCCGCTAATATCAAGCCGTTCTGCGTCAGAGCGCAGGAAGGTCGCAAGATCGTCCAGAACCGACGCCACCGGCCGGCGAACAGGGCCTCTAAGCGCGCATTCCCAAACTACCGCCAATCGCCAGCCTTCGCTTTCCAGCTTCTGAAACGCTTCCCGATCTCTAGCTTGGGTCCGTGCGATCTTCTCTGACCAGAAAGCCGCGTTCGATCGCGGAGTGACGCCAAGTGAGCACTCATGGCCATGCCAGAAGCAACCGTGCACGAAGACGATTGCTCGCGCTCCGGGAAAAACGAGATCTGGCGTGCCAGGCAGACGTCGATCGTGCAGTCGGTACCGAAGGCCGAGCGCATGCAAACCCCGCCGGATGACCATCTCGGGGCCTGTATCGCGCGCCCGAATCCGCGACATGTTGAGGCGGCGCTGCTCTGACGTAAGAGGGTCGGCGCGCGTGGCTTGACGCCTTGCCATGGGATGTTAAGCAGCGGCAAAGCGGCTCAAGTGCCGCCGGCCCTGGCCTGCCACTTTTGCGAAAATCTCAGCGATTTCTCCTGCCACGGCCCGCGCCAGAAGGGGCGGCACCGCGTTACCGATCTGCCGAAACGCGGCGTTCATCGCGCCGCGAAATACGAAACCGTCGGGAAAAGACTGCAGCCGGGCCGCCTCTCGGACGGAAATGGTCCTCGCTTGGGCGCTGTCATAGTGTATGTGGCTGTAGCTGTCCTTGCCCAAGTGCGCCATCAAGGTCCGCGCTGGCAGATTTGGCTCCATCTTGCGCCACTTGTTCGGAAACTTACCAGTATCGTAGGGTGGCACGATCGATGCTCTGAGCGCTTTCCACGCGGCTGAGTCCCTACGAGGAGCAGAGTCGTTCTCAGACTTCAGCTTTGCCAGTGCCTCTTCGAACATTCTGACGGCTACGGCATGCGCCTCCGGATACTGGTCGCCCGGCCTCAGCCGCGCGAACAACTTCCAGTCGCGCGGCAGATATCGAATCACGTGGTCCAGTACGCCTGTGTTGTTCTCGAAATCAGGCCATTCTCGCATAAGGCGGGCATAGTCCGTCGGTGAAGAAGCCGGATACATCGCCACACGATCGAAACGTCGCACTCCCCGCCGGAGTTCGCCCCGAAGATGTCCGGTGATCACTGGAAGATCGCTGAGCGCCTGCGCGGCGGTCACCGCCGGCGTCAGATTTTCATTCGGCGGCTCAGCCGCCACGTATCCCTGAGCATCGCCAAGCAAATTGCCCTTCAGCAATTTGAGCGCCACTTGGCGACTTCCTGCATAGCCAGAGGGAAGCTGCATGAAATGCGTCGGCGAAGGGAACGAGACATCAACGCCCAACTCGTGCCGAACCGCGATTAGGATCATCCGCTCGCGCATCTGCGGGACGCCATAGAAGGCTGCGTTTAGCAAAGTGTAGCGTGTTACATAGCCGATCGACTCCAAGAATTCTCGAGTCTCCTCCGCGACATTCTGACCGCCATGGTTCAGGACGTCTGGGACATTCTCCATTACTAGGGCGAGAGGACGAAAGGCATGCACGAACTTGAGGTAGTCGAGATAGAGGCGGGCCCGAGTGTCCAGCCGAAATGCGTCAGGATGTTCCGCGACCTCGCGTAGCTTGGGGCGTCCAACCCGCGCGAAAGCTTGGCACGGGGGGCCGCCGACGAGGACGTCGATCGCGGCGTCGACCGGGCCTAAGTCTAATTCATCCGCCAAGGCTTCTGGCCTCAGCTTTGTAATGTCGCGCGGGCGTGCATGCCGCGGATCGCTGGGATGGAAATTGGCCCCATGCGAGGCTGCGGCAGTTGGATCGAACTCCACCGCCGCAGCAATCTCGAAGCCTTCTGCCTGGAATCCCAGAGATAGGCCCCCACAGCCTGAAAACAGGTCCAATACGCGAGGTCTGCCTCCACTTTGGAGACGTTCGATGCGCGTCAAGACTGAGGCATCCGCCACCTGGTTCAAGAACTGCGCTCCCCATATGCAGGGCGACGGTCGCGGCTATTCCGCGCGCAATGCAGATACCCGCGAACAAAGCGCGCAATTAAAGGCGACATCTTGCACCCGCGCATATAGTGGGCCGCCTTGGACAGACCTGCATCTTTCTGAGGCGTCAGCATTTGTACGCGGTTTGGTTCATCGATTCGGCTCCTGAAGCGCAAAGTCGGCCGTTAACCTCGCCTCGTCAACACAACTGCGCAAATCCACACAGGTGATCATTCTGTCGAGTAGGCTCTCTGATCCGAGGCTGATTCGAAATTTGGAAATGCGGACGGGTCGGAGAACTGAACAAGCCTTGATCTCATGTCGAACTTGTCAGCTTGACGCGTTCGACCGCACGGCCAAAGCAACGCGGCAGGTGATTTGTGGCTTACCGAGGATTGTGAAAATCGCATTCAATCGCCTATGGTGGGCTGAGGGGATGAATCGCTCGGCGGCATCTCCGGAGGGGCTAGATGAATTTCCTGATCCTGAGGGTGCTGCAGCACAGCGAGCTAGGCATGTTCCATGCCTATCGCCGCAACGGTCGCGAGGGATCACGACAGCGGGCGATCAACTTCGACAGCGACGTGGTTGATCGCGTCTTTCCCGCAGCTAACGACTACGATCGCATACCGCTCCTTCTTCGTTACGACACCGACGATGGTCCTCAAACCCTCGATCATTCACTGAAGCGTCAGGCCAAGAACTGGCGCTTTGAGGGCAATTGCCCCACCGATGAACTTTACGATTTCGTGGAACCCGGCTGTCTTTTCGCGATGGAAGTCGAAGCCGGTTCCTTCCCTGCGACCGGTGCCTGGGTCGTATTTTCAAAAGATGATCTGACGGCCCAGACTGTCCTCGCCGACGGCTCGACCTCAGGTCTATTGCGGGCCGGAATGATTGCGCTCGAGCCGGAGGAGAGCGTGCGAGTTCGCCGTCTTCTTTCTGTCGCTCGACCCGACATGTTCACGCCCTCTGCCAGCCGGGATACCTCCGCCATGACCGACACCTCGAATCCGACGTCGCCTGATGCCGCCCAGCCGTCGAACGGCAGACGGAAACTGCCGCCGAATGCCGAACGCCTCGTCGGCATGCTCGGTGATGCAGGCCATCGACTTCCGACGGCCGTTGCCGACATCGTCGACAATTCAATCGAGGCAGGAGCCACGGAGATCGATGTGATCTTCGATCCCCCTAACAACGGCCACGGCCGGTGGATGGTCATCCGCGACAACGGCACCGGCATGGATGCGGAGACACTTGACGAGGCGTTGCGTATTGGCAGCGACACCACCTATGGCGTTCGGAGCCTCGGTAAGTACGGCTATGGGCTGAAGGGGGCGTCCTGGTCGCAGGCCCGAGCTGTGACTGTGGTCACGAAGCAGGCCGGCCAGCCGCTGATCCACCTTGGCTGGGACAAGCAGGATATGGCGGATTTCTCGGTTATCGAAGCCCCACTGGAACCGTGGGAAGCGGAGGCTACGAAAATCCTTCAGAAGGGCACGGCAGTGCTGTGGAAGCATATGAAGACGCCACTGTCTGCGCCCTCGGCCAAAGGGGTTTCGCCCCACGTAGCGGAGATTCAGGAACTGACGCGGCACCTGGAACTTGTCTTTCATAGGTTTCTAGAAGGAGAGGCAAAAGGGCGCCCGCAACTCACCATCCGCATCAATGGAATTCCAATTGAGCCGAATGGCCCAGCCGGCCACCCGCTGGCGCAGCCGTTCGACTCCAAAGTCATTCGCGTGCCGCTCGAGATTGGACATGCAGATGTACGGGTGCAGCCCTTCCTGCTACCGACGGAGGATGAGTTGAAGAACTACCATGCCTCGAGTGGGCCGGCAGCCGGCCAGAAGGCCATCGATCGCATCGGCTATGGGGGGCGCCGCAATGAGACCCAGGGTTTGTTCATCTACCGCAACGATCGACTCATCAAATGGGGGGGCTGGCATGACATCTGGAAGACCAACGAAGAGAAGACAAAGTTAGCCCGTGTCGTAGTCGAGTTCGACAAGCTGCTCGACGAAGCCTTTCAGATCAATATCTCCAAGCAGGAGGTGTCGCTCCCGGGCTATCTTCAGGACCAGATTAAATCGCTAGCCGAACCCGTTCGCAAGGCAAGTTTCGCCAAATACGGTCGCAGATCCTCGCCCAAACCGACTCCCCCTACGCCTGCACCGACACAAGGGCTAGGCGCGGTTGTTCCAACCTCTACGGCGCCTCAGTCTGCCGGCGCCATGCAGGGCGGTTCGATCAACACCGGCTTCTCTGATCCGGCGCCTCAGTCGCCTGCTGTTCCGCCGATCACCATTCGTCCAGTGACCACGGCCAAGTTCGCCTGGAAGATCTCCGACGGCTTCAATGGCGACCGCGTCCTTCAAGTCAGTTCGGCCAGTTCGGCGTTGGTCGAACTCGCTCGGGCGGTTGAGTCGAACCCCGAGGCCACGGCGGCCCTTGCCGCCTTCCTTGAAGAGCTTGACCAAGTTGACGTGCAGCAAGCGCTCATCGAGGGTGCTGTCGGGGCGTGACTACAGTAAGATTCAGAGAGCTCCGGCCATCTATCCCTAGCTGGACAGACGATCTCCCCCCCGCGCCAAATGGCGCATGGGGTCGCCTGGAGCGTCGTCTAAGCGCGGGAGGCCGATGGCTGGCGGAACCCCTAGCGAGCCTTGCATCAGAATCCGCGCGGGTGCTGCGCCACCTGCCCGATCCTCGAAAGCCGGAGCCCTTTCAGGGACGCGGCTTGGTCGTCGGTTACGTCCAGAGCGGCAAAACGGCCAACTACACCGCCCTTTCGGCACGCGCCGTCGACGCCGGCTACCGCCTGATCATTGTCCTCTCTGGCATACACGACGCCCTTCGCAACCAGACTCAAGCTCGGCTCGAGCGTGAACTGGTCGGCCCGAGGGAGGGTGATGGCCCAGCTTGGATGGTACTCACGGGCGAGACCGAAGATTTCAGAGACCCGGGTGTCGATTTCCTTGCACAACCCGGCGTGTTCCTGATCGTGGCCAAGAAGATCGTCCCTGTTCTCGAGCGCTTGGACGCGTGGCTGAAGACGGCAGGTCCCCTGCTCGACGCCCTGCCCATGCTTCTGATCGATGATGAGGCCGATCAAGCGTCAATTAATACCCGCGGCAATCGCGCGCCGGACCCGTCGATGGATGACGAGGAGGAGGAACCGGCGCGAGGCCGCGACGGACCCACGCCCACTAACTCACTGATTCGTTCACTCCTCGGTCGTGCGACCAAAGCGGCCTATGTGGCCTACACAGCGACACCTTTCGCCAACATCCTTATCGATCCGTCCGCAACTGACCGAAGGGTCGGCGACGACCTGTTCCCCAGGGACTTTGCGCTGCAGCTGCCCCGACCCGAAGGCTATACGGGGACCGAAGAATTGTTCGGCGTTGGTGCGCAAGGGCGAGACGTCTTCCGCCGCGTCGCGGACGAAGACGTCAATCAACTGAAGCGAGCGGCACGGCGTCGATCAGCCGCGCCGGTGGTTGCTGGTCCCCAACAGGTGCTTTTGCCGGACTCGCTTGCCGATGCGTTGATCGCCTTCTGTCTGGCAGGGGCGATCCGCGAGCACCGGACCGGCTTGGCCGGCCAGCCTCACACCATGCTCGTTCACGTGAGTGCTCGCGTACGGGATCAGGAGCGCGTAGCGGAGGCAGTACGCAGCCAGCAGGCTCTCTGGCTGGAGGCCCTACGTCAAGGGCAGGACCTCCATGATTTGTTCCGCGAGCAACTTGATCTTTGTTTTCGAGGTGTTGAACTGCCCGCTGACCCTGCAGAAGTCGCCGCAGCAGCACTCGAGGTGCTAACGCGGCTCGATGTAGTCGAGCTCAACAGCGCCACCGGCGAAAACCTTGAGTATGATATGCGGCCAAATCGCCACGTGGTGGCCGTCGGCGGCAACCGCCTTTCGCGAGGTCTTACTCTGGAAGGGCTGACGATCTCCTACTTCCTTCGCACAGCCACTATGGCAGACACTCTGCTGCAGATGGCCCGCTGGTACGGTTTCCGCACGGACTATGAGGACCTAATCCGTATTTGGACCACTGATGGCATCGCCCATTGGTTCACGGAGCTGGCGCTTGTCGAGCAGTCCTTAAGAGATAGTCTGCAGGCCCTCTATCGCGCGGGCCGGCGGCCTTCGGAGATGGCGATCCGGCTCCGGGCCCACAGCGGCCTTCTGCTAACATCGCGCAACAAGTCCGGTATGGCGGAGACGCTCCAAGAGTCCTGGTCGGGCGAGCATCCCCAAACGGTCATCTTGCCTCTCAGGGATCCGGTGCGTCTGCAAGCCAATCGCCTCTTGGCGGACCGACTGGTCGCCATGGCGGCTCCCGGTCGGGAACTGTCCGGCGGCCGGATTTTCCGAGACCTGCCGCCAGAGATCGTCTGCGACTTCCTTAGGGCCTATCAGACCCATCCGGATACGATTGCTCTCAGGGGCGATGCTATTGCCGACTGGATCATGCAGCGTGTGACCGAAGGTGAGCTGACCGAGTGGTCCTTGTTTTTGGCAGGGGCGCAGGCGGGCGCGCCCATTAAGATCGGAGGTGTCTCCAACCGCCTTGTGACGCGCGCGCGAAACAGCGCGGAGAGTATCGGAATCCTAATCGACCCGCGTCACGAGGGCGTTGATTTGGCAGGGGGTGCCGACGCTTTCCGCCGTGCCTCTGGGAATTTTGACGCCGAAGCCATGCGCGCCGCTCGACCGAGTACGCAGGGATTGCTGCTCCTCTACCCGCTGAACCCTGTGCCGTTGGAGACGCCGGGTGTTGACGCGGTTATTGCTGTCGCGCTCAGCCTGCCGCAGACGTCGGACGGCCGATCGAACGCCATCGTCAATCGGGGCGTCGTCGCGTGAACAGCGAAGCTCTGATCGCAGCTTGGCGGGATCTGCGTGCTCGAAAACCCCCCGGCGAAGAGCTGAGCCCGACCACGGCAGTCACGCGCGACGATGAGGAGACCGGCCTGGAACTGGCGATCGACGCTGCTGGTGCGCTTCACTTGCTGGCCCCTGCAGCTGGTTCGCCCAACCGCGAACTGCCACCGGATTACAATGGCCTGCGACTGCGCCAAGCCCACCTGGGGGAGACAGAATGCCTCGACCTGCAGTCGCCGGCGGCGCACGAAGTTATGTTCGCCGCCCTCTGCGGCCAAGTCATCGAGGCCATCTACGGGGAGGGCCGCGACCCCTGGGCAGCCGCCGTATCGATCGTGCGCAGCTGGCAGTCCGCGTGGAAGCCGGTCCGCCAACCGATGTCTCGCAAAGAGCAGATTGGCTTAGTGGGTGAACTTCTGATGCTGCAGGTAGTATGGCTTCGGGCGCTGGGGCCTGACGCAGTCCACCTCTGGAGCGGGCCCGACAAAGAGCGTCATGATTTCGTCAGCGATCGGCTCCACATGGAGGTCAAAGCAACGACTCGCAGCCGTCATGAACACGAGATCTCGCGCGTGGATCAGTTGATCGCACCCCAAGGCCGCAGGCTGCTTTTCGCCTCAGTCCAGTTGGAGGAGTCGGCGGCTGGTGCCCAGTCGCTCGTCACTCTCATCGACGGCGTGATTGACGATATCCGCCGCGACGCGGCTGCCGTCGACGGCTTCATGACCCGACTGAACGCACTGAACTGGTCAGATGAAATGCGCCGCTCGCCGGACCTTGTGCGGTTTCACTTCAGGGATGTGCAGATCTTCGAAGTTGATGAGGAGTTTCCAGGCCTGCCCCAGAGCTTTCAGCTTCCGCCGGGCGTCCTTGCGATCCGTTACATTATAACCGTGGCTAACCTGCCTGTCTTGGATTCTGCCGAAGTCCTCGCCGATATTTCCGCTCTCGCGAATGGCCGAGTGTGAGGACGATCGCGCTATATTCTCCCGCTACGAAACCAACCAAACTTTCGCCGCCTCGACCAGCCTGAAGGCGCTCGACTGGAAACCGGCCGAGTTGCTGAAGGGCGCCTTGCCGGAAGCGGTCAGGACGCTGAAGCAAGGCAGCGGTGGCAACATCTATGTGCATGGCAGCCTGAGCGTCGCGCAGGAATTGCTGCGCCACGGCCTAGTCGACCGCATCAGGATGCTCAGCTATCCCGGCGCCGTCGGCCAGGGCAAGCCGCTGTTCCCGCCCGGCGAGAAAGTGCCGCTCGCGCTGATTTCGGCCACGCCATTCAGCAACGGCGTCGTGGCGCTTGAATATGCGCCGGTGAAGCGATGATAGGCGAAAGCGGCGAGGACGGCCGATCTCCCCCTTGAGGGGGGAGATGCCCGGCAGGGTCGAGGGGGGTCGGTTCGACCGAGCGCGGCCTGCTCTCTTGCGACAGTGGAGGTTGGCGCATTACGCAAGACGACCCTTTCGGCCTGCCGGCTTTCGTCGTTCGGAAAGCCAAGCAATTGGCTTTCCGTCCGCTTCGCGGACCACTCCTCAACCCCCTTGAGAGGGAGATCGGCAGCTTCGGCCTCGGCGCGTCAAGATCGCCCGCTTCGGCCATCAGCGCGGCGCCCCAACCTTACAGCGCCCGCCCTTCCCTGAACCCACCTTCTGCTTAGCCGCAATCAGCATCTCGACAAACCTGATCACCTTGGGCGGGCGGAAGCGCGCGGCGGGTAGAGCGTGTATCGGATGGACGCGCCGCGTTGTGCGGATCAGCAGCGTCGTTCCGAGGTAGCGCTCCAGCCGCGCCACCTGCTGGCTCACCACCGCCTTGGTGATGCCCAGCCGCTCGGCAGCCCGCGTGAAGGAGCCGGGATCGATCAAACCTCGAGTGATTGCCTGCTGGAACCGTCGGCGTCGCTGGGGTGTTGGCACGGAGGAGATCCAGAACCGATGCCGCAGATCGCAAACAATGCCGCCGCCGAACGACCCGTCCGAAGCAACGTAAAGCTGTTCCTGTGCGGCGACGTGATGCTCGGGCGCGGCATCGACCAGATCCTCGCCAATCCAGGCGATCCGCACCTCTGCGAGCGCTATGTCAAATCGGCGACGACCTATGTCGAGCTTGCCGAACGCATCAACGGCCCGATCCCGAGAAAGGTCGACGATGCGTATGTGTGGGGCGATGCGCTCGCCGAACTGGACCGTGAAGCGCCCGACGCGCGGATCATCAATCTCGAGACCAGCATCACCACCAGCCTGGCTTCGGCGCCCAAGGGGATCAATTACAAAATGAACCCCGCAAACATCGGCTGCCTGGCGGCGGCGCGGGTAAGCTGCTGCGTGCTCGCCAACAACCATGTGCTCGACTGGGATGAGCCTGGCCTCGTCGAAACCCTCGATACGCTCCGGCATGCCGGCCTCGCCTATGCCGGGGCCGGGCTTGACGCGGACGAGGCGGCGGCGCCTGCCGTAATCGAACTGACCGGCGGAGGCCGCGTGCTCGTCTTTGGCTTCGCGCTCGAGACCAGCGGCGTTCCAGCTTCATGGGCAGCCGGAACCTACAAGCCAGGGGTCAACCTGCTGGCCTCGGCCCGGTCGCTCGCGCCGATCGCCCGATCCGTGGAGGTCATAAAACAGCCTGGCGACCTCGCGGTGGCCTCGATCCACTGGGGCGGCAACTGGGGCTACAAAGTCCCCGCGGAAAAACGCGCGCTTGCTCATGCTCTCATCGACGTTGCAGGTTTCGACGTCGTGCATGGGCACTCCTCCCACCATCCCAAGCCGATCGAAATCCATGACGGCCGGCTGATCCTCTACGGGTGCGGCGACTTCCTCACCGACTATGAGGGAATCACGGGCTACAAAACCTTTCGCGGTGAGCTTGCGCTGATGTACCTGCCGCGGCTCGCTATGCCTGAGGGCAGGCTTCTTTCGCTCGAGCTGGTGCCGTTCGAGCTCGCCAAGTTCCGGCTAAACCGCGCCGCGCCCGAAGATGCCGCCTGGCTCGCGGCCATGCTTGAGCGTGAGAGCTCGCCCTTCGGCACGCATGTGGCGCTCGATGACCGTCTCACTATCCTATGGTGAAGCTGGCAGCCTGCGATACTCTAGCGTTCAAGCCGCTCAGGCCGTCCTCGGCCAAGCGCACCGTCAGCGCGGGCCTGCAGATAGGCGTAGATGTCGTCGATGTAAGGAGCGACGTTGGGGTCGTCGGCGAAGCCCTTCATCACTGAAGGGCCGCTGCGCACGCCGTCGCGAACGCTGCGCCGGAAGACCTCGATGCCGGGCAGCCGGTCGACAAGGGCCGAGGCGAACGTCGAGCCCATGCCGTCGGGACCATGGCAGTGATTGCAGCTGCCATGGTAGCGACGGAAGCCATTATAAGTCCGCGCATCGACCTTGTTGCCGACAATTTCGTAGAACTTGCCTGAGGCCAGCTCGGCTTGCGAAGACGCGGCGAAGCCGGCGGCGACGGTAAAGACGACGACAGACGGGAGGACGAGCCACAGGGACATCGTCTGTCGCCCACGTTGCAGGCTCATCCAGCGCCGTCGCAACGCGCATGCCCCCGGCTCACTCGACCTTGGATCACTCGACCTTGCATCACTAGACGGCGGTCATCAGTCGACCGCGGGCTTCGGAGAAGAAACCACGATGCCGTCTATCGGTTGTGGGCTGACGACGAGCTTGCCGCCGACACGGGATATCTCGATGACCTGGTCCGACTCTCCCAACTTGCCCGGCACGGAGACCGCGACTATCTGGTTCTCGGTCAGTGTCGCCACGAAACGCACGGGCAAGCCAGCCTCGCCCTGCGCGATTGTGGTGACCACCCGATAGCCGTCCTCCTGAGGCGTATAGTAGACGACACCAAGGAAGCCGGCGAGATCGATGCTTTCAGCCTTCATGGCTCCAAGCTCGTCGGCATGCGCGGGCATCGCCGCCATGCAAAGTGCCGCAAAAGCAATGTATCTGTACATAATGCTGCTCCATCCCGAATTGTCCGGGTCGAGCCCGGCTTAACGTTTCAGCAATAGGCGGTCGCGCGCCGTGATAGTCGGCGCACGCAGGCAGAATTCTTGATTAGGCCCCCCGGCTGAATCACAGTGGCGAAGGTCCGCGAGCCAGGAACGCGCTGAACCGCACTGGTTGTCACAGTTAACTGTGACCTTGTCTTCTGGGGCGCGAGTATTTCACCGCCCAGGTGCTTGCGCATCCCCTGTTTGGGGGAGATAATCGGAATTTAAGCGATCGCTAAAATTTGGAGAGGCGAGAGCACCTGCGAGAGCGCGCTGCTTTCCGCGTCGGACGCGCTGTCGACATGCGGGGGGCGCCGATGGCCAAGGCATTGTCGCATCATGACCTGTCGAAGCTGATCGGCTCGATCTACGATTGCGCACTCGACCCGGGGCGATGGGAGCACGCGCTGGCTGGGATCAGGGATGCGCTCGATGCCCAGACTGCGGTCCTGCACCTTGACGATCTCGCCAACGACCGGCTGCTGATCTACAGGACCGTGGGAATAGAGCCATACTGGCTGGAGCAACAGGCAAAATATATCCCCGAGATCCACGCCCGGCTGCTTGAGGATCTCTCGACATGGCCTTCGCTCGATATGCCGCATGTGGTCTCACGCCATATTCCTCAAACCTACCTGGAGACCTCCCGATATTTTCAGGAGTGCCTGAAGCCGCAAGGCCTGGTCGACGTCATGTCGTTCTTCCTGATCCACACCCCTACCCGTCTTGCCGGCTTCGCCGTTGCCCGACACAAGCGGCAAGGCATTATCACCGAGCGCGAAATCAAGCTTGGCAGACTGTTGCTGCCGCATGTGCGCCGTTCGGTGATAATCAGCAACATGCTGGACATCGGCACTGTCGAGCGCGCAGGAATGGCCGAGGCGCTTGATGCGCTCACATGCGCCGTGGTCCTCACCAATGAACGTGGCGCCGTCCTGCACGCCAACCGCTCGGCCAAGCACATGCTGCGCAGCGGCGGCCCGATCCAGAATGTCCGGGGCATTCTGCAAGCGAAGATCCCGTCGGCTTCCAGGGAGCTTCACAGCGCCATCATGCTTGCGGCTCAGGATGAGGTCAGCATCGGCAAGACAGGGCTTGCCGTCCTCCTCAGCGAATCCGGCCTGCCGCCCGTCTTCGCCCGCGTGCTGCCGATGGCCGGCGGCGACCTGCGCGCCGGCATTGAACCCGCGGCGGTAGCCGCGGTGTTCATCGGCAATGCACCGGACGAGCATGACGCCGCCGGAATGCTGGCGAGAGCCTTTGGGCTTACGCTGGCCGAAACCCGTGTGCTCGCCAGCCTTGTGGCCGGGCACACCCTGGCCGAGACCGCCGCCAGCCTTCATATTGCCAACGCGACCGCCAAGACGCATCTCGACAATATCTTCCAGAAGACCGGCGCCTCCCGTCAGGCCGATCTGATGCGCCTTGTCATGCAGATCGTTCCGCCCGCGGGGCAGCCTGGTCCCTGATCACACTCATCCTGCCGGGCGTTGGCGGCCCGCCGCCGCTCGTCATCCCGCGGACCACCAGGACCATTTCCGTCAGGCGATAGCGGCGAACTTTTCCACCAGCTTTGTCGGACCGGATACGATCAGCAGATCGCCGAGCTCTATGACGGTTTCCGGGGTGGCGTAGGTGAAGTCGGTCCGCGGCCGTTTCACGCCGACGACGGTGACGCCGTACTTGCTCCTTACGCCGGACTCCGCCAGCGTCTTGCCGACAGCCTCTCGCGGCGTCCTCGTCTTCACGATGGCGAAGCCGTCGTCAAATTCGATGAAGTCGATCATCTTGCCGGTTACGAGATGCGCCACACGCTCGCCCATAGCGGCCTCCGGATAGACGACATGGTGCGCGCCCGTCCGCTCCAGGATACGACCGTGGTTCGTATTCACGGCCTTCGCCCAGATGTCCGGTACACCGAGCTCGGCGAGCGCCAGAACAGTCAGGACGCTGGCTTCGATATCAGTCCCAATCCCGACCACGACATGGCGGAAATCCTGTACGCCGAGACGCCGCAGGACGTCGGCATTGGAGCTGTCGGCTTCCACCACATGGGTGAGCTGGCTTGCCCAGCTCTGGACGAGTTCAGCGCTCTCGTCGATGGCCAGAACATCGTGACCGAGACTGACGAGGGACTGGGCAACGGCGCCGCCGAAGCGGCCGAGGCCGATGACGACGACGCCGTCACCGTGGGGTGTTCTGCTTTTAGCCAACGATTGGGCGCTCCTCTGGATAGCGGAATGGTTCATTGCGTTCTCGCAGCGCGAGCGCGCTCGCGATGGTGATCGTGCCGACGCGTCCGACGAACATCAGTACAATGATGACCAGTTGCCCGGCAGGAGGCAAATCTGCGGTGATCCCGGTGGAAAGGCCGACGGTCCCGAACGCCGATATCACCTCGAACAGCACATGCTGGAGCGCGAAGCTCGTCACGCTGAGGAGGATAAGCACCCCGCCGCCGACCGCTCCGACCGCCAGCAAGACGATCGTCAGCGCCTGGCGCTGGACAGCCGAACCGATGCGGCGACGGAATGCGGTTGAATCCGTCTGGCCGCGGATCTCAGCCCAGACCACAAAGCCCAGAAGGAAGAAGGTGGTGACCTTGATCCCGCCCGCCGTGCCGGCGCTGCCGCCCCCAATCAGCATCAAGGCGTAGGTGACCGCCAGCGTCTCGATCCGCATGCCTGCGATATCGATGCTGTTAAAGCCCGCGGTTCGCGCCATCACCGAGTGCGTGCCGGCGTTCAGCAGCTTTCCGGGCCATTCGAAAAGGCCGAGTGTCGCAGGATTGCTCCATTCGTACGCAGCCGTCGCGACCAGGCCAGCAATCAGCAGGAAAGCGGTCCCGAAGAGCGTGATCTTGGTGTGGATCGACCATCGTGCGGGGTGACGCATTCCATAGCGAAGTTCAAAAATCACGGGAAATCCCAGGCCGCCGATCACGACGGCGGTCATGATCGGAATGAGCACGATCGGGTCGAGCGCGAAGCCGGAGAGGCTGTCGGAATAGGTGGAGAAGCCCGCATTGTTGAAGGCGGAAACCGCCTGAAAAAGGCCGTGCCAGAGGGCGTCGCTCCACCCGTAGTCGTAAGCGTAGCGCAAGCGCCAGGCAAGCACGGCGGTGGTCAGCATCTCGATGGTCACCGTGACCAGCAGGATGAGCCGCAGGATTGCCGCGACATCGCCGAGCATCAGGCTCTTTGTCTCGGCTTGAGCGACCAGGCGGCGGCTGAGTTTCAGCTTCCGGGTCACCAGGAGCCCCAGCAGCGTCGCGCCGGTCATGATGCCGAAGCCGCCGATCTGGAAAAGCACAAGAATGACACCTTGGCCGAATCCGGACCAGTAAGTGGGTGTATCCTGAACGATCAGCCCGGTAACGCAGACGGCCGAGGCGGCCGTGAACAGGGCTGTCAGCAGTGGGGCGCCTCCCGGGTCCGCACGGGAGATCGGCAGCATCAGCAATGCCGTGCCCGCAAGGATGACAAACAGGAAAGCCAATGGCACCAGTCGAACGGGATGCTGTATCGATCGTCGCAAACGCCACCCTTGTTGTTTGCCCCTGAACGAGGTGAAGCCACCGCTCTACAGCACACCGCCCGACATTGGTCCACCCTCGAAGCGGCTCAATCGCCCGGCGCCCGCCAAAACGCACGGATAGCGGCGCCAAAGTCTTGCGACACCAGGGATACAGTCACCGCCTTGGATACAGGTATCCCACGCCGCGGATCGTCTTGATCAGTTCCGGCTTGGCCGGGTCCTTTTCGAGCCGGCGGCGCAGCCGGGTGATGCGGCTGTCGATGCTGCGGTCGAACGGTTCGTCGCCCCTGGGCGGCGCCAGGTCGAGCAATTCGTCGCGACCAATGACCTGGCCAGCCCGGGTGGCGAAGGCCGCCACCAGATCGAGCTCCATCGGCGTCAGCGGAATGGCCACGCCGTCGGCGTCGATGAGGTTTCTCGCGCGAGCGTCGAATACATAGGTTCCGAAGGCGAATTGCCCGGCCGGCAAAGCGTCGGCATTGTCCGATTCCTTCGGCCTGCGCCTGCGCAGCACCGCGGCGATCCGCGCTTCCAGCTCGACCGGTGCAAAGGGCTTTGCCAGATAGTCGTCGGCACCGATCTCGAGGCCCGCCACCCTGTCGAACACCGAATCGGCACCCGTCAGCATCAGGATGCCGGTGTCGTGATGCTCACGCAGCCAGCGGGCCAGGCTAAAGCCGTTCTCGCCCGGCATGTTGAGGTCGAGAACGACAAGATCGGCCTTGGCCGCCGCGATCGCCTCACGCATTCCGGCACCACCGGATGCCGTGCGAATGCGGTAGCCTTTCGCCTGCAAATAGTCGGCGATCATGAACGCCACGTCGGTCTCGTCGTCCACGATAATGATGTCGGCCATGCGTTCCCCCGCGGCGAGCGACGGCGCAAACCTACAGGGCGCATTCACTCCGGGTCAATCGCAAGGGCAACCCCATCTGCTGGCGATTTCGGGCGGGTTCGACACAATTGAAACAATAGAAGCCGGGAAATCGGTCGTACGGCATCATCGTGAAACATCCTTGCGGTTATGTTCAACGACGTCGGGCAGAAGGCCGGGCAGGCCGGCTTGACAGGCCGTGGGCCTTTCAGTCCACTGGCCGCACGGGAACAGCAACCGTCGTGACGGCGCATCCGTCTGTGGAGACCTCGCCGTGCCGACCTCCTCGAAGCTGTCCAGGCATTACGCATTGTTGATGGCGGCCTGCGTTTTGCCGCTTCTCGTGCTTGTCGCCGGCATCGGCTTCTATCAGTCCTACGCCCTGCAGCAGTCGTTTTTTCCCTATGCGCTCATCTTGGCCGGGGTGCTTGTCTCGGTATTCGCTTTGCACGGCGTGCTTCTGAGGGAGCTCGTCGGCCCGGCGATCTCGCTTGTCGACCACGTACGCTCCGGCGCCGCCGGCGAAACCACCGGCGCACCCCAGGCCGCCATCAAAAGCTCGGCGCTTTGGCAGCCCTGGATCGACATGGCTTCGAGCATCTTCGCCGAAAACCGCGCTGCCTTGCGCGAACTGGCCGACAGCGAACAGCGCTACCGCAATGTAGTCGAGGCACAGACGGAATATATCATCCGGTTCGCGCCGGATGGGCGCATGAGCTTTGTCAATGACGCCTACTGCCGTCTTGTCGGCAAGACGCGCGCAGAGCTGCTGAGCCCGGACTGGCATTATTTCAACTCGTTTTCCCCCGATTTCGGCAGCTTCGATGAGGTCATCGGTCAAATGACCCCCGAACGGCCCGTTTGCGAGGCGGAAAAAGTCGGCGCCCTCACCGATGGGCGCGAGCTCCACCATCATTGGACCGATCACGGCATCTTCGACGACAGCGGCAAGCTCGTCGAAATACAGTCCGTCGGACGCGATATAGCCGAACAGAAACTCGCCCGTCAGGCAC
>NZ_RZSU01000114.1:0-19017 GCF_003997585.1 Mesorhizobium sp. M5C.F.Cr.IN.023.01.1.1
GTCTTATCATACGCTTATGGCATCCCGCTGGTGGAGCTGAGGGTGGACTTCTCGGTTTCGGTCCGGGGAGAGATGGAAACCGCCGTGACCGGCAGTCGAATAGAAGGTCACACCGTCCGCGTAAATGGTTGCTCTCTGTGACGGTCCCCATGGAGTATGCGCCGGGGACCGGTCCTCGCGCCGGTCGAGCGCCAGCTTCTCGCGCTGATGTTGGGCCTGTTCCAGCACTTTCGCTCGGAAGCCTGGTTCGTCGGCAATCTCGCCGGAATGGCCGTAGAAATCTACCCGGATCCATTCCGACATGGGCCGGCGAATCCGCCAACCGCTAGCGAGATAGTGCCGGCCGTCGCGAGCGGGAACCATCGCGAAAGCATGCTCACCGACGAGAGCGACGAGCATGCCGTCGGCGCTGCGCCCGAAAATGGCCCCGGACAAATCCGGGACTTCGGTCGAAGGGGGTGAGGTTTCGAGGATCCGGGTCATGCCGCGGTCCTCCCTTCGACGACATCGCCCGCCGCCTCGTCGGCCGTGACGTCCTCGAGCACGGCCTTGGGATAGCCGTGCTGCGACAGCCAGTGTTGGGCGGCGGCTCCATGGGGAGCGAGGTGGACCAGCTCGGCATGGTCACCAGCACGGTCGAACACGCGCACGGAGCCAACCGGAGGGCGCTCGACGATGGTGAAGCGCAGGCTGGAGCCACGCGAGAAGGTCCGGTGGACGCGGATAGCGATGACGCCGCCGGCGCCGAAATCGGCCTCGTGCAGAGTGAAGCTTCCGCTGGAGCCAAGCGTGCCGGCGTCGCCACCATCCTGTTTGCGGATGAGCCGTCCCTGGCTGTTGCTGTTCTTCCAGGCGGCGAGCTTTTTGGCATGCCGTTCCGGCGGCCGCGGCGTGCCGTCGGACCAGGCGACCATGGCGCCGATCGGCACGGATTCAAATATCGTATGCGCGGACATGATGTCCTCCATAGGTGGGCTGGAAACGAAACCGCCGCCGGGCGAACCCGGCGGCGGAGCGACCGAAAGAAGAAGCGGGGCGCTACTCAGCGGCTTCGCGGTAGCCCTCCTCGATCTCGTGGTCCTCGGGCGCCTGGTCCTCGCCGCCGACGTCCCCGGCGTCAGGCATATTATCGTCCTCAACCTCGGTGACGGCGCTCTTGGCGAGCCATTCGGCAAGGCTGGTCGCATCGGGCGCGAACAGCGCCGCCGGGTGGACGAAATGGCCCTCCTTGAAGTGCTCGACGAGCGCGGCGCGCCTGTCCTTCACCCGGGCGCGCGGCAGTACCGGCGTGTCGGCGCACGAGCCTTCGAGCGCCGGACGCGACAGGCAGGAGAGGAAGTCCTCCGTGCCCATGTTGGCGAGGAAGCCATCGGCCCCGATCGCAGAGCCGGCGACGATCGACACGATGCCGGATTTGCTAATGTTTTCCCGGCACGAGAGCACGTCAATCAGCACGCCGCGGGCGGCGACGCGCAGCGTGTCGGTATCGAAGGCGAGCTTGCCCTCCGCATCGAAGAGAGTTGCCGCGTGACGGCCGAAGCGACCGCCGTAGCGGAAGTCGCCGCCGGCGCCGGAGTCGACGCGCACGTTCTGGCCGGCGAAGGCGAGAACGAGCAGCGCGACCAGCGTGTCATCCTCGATCGGCGCCCGCGACAGCGCCTCGTGCAACGCATCGGTGCGCAGATCACCAATCATCTCGATACCCTTGCGGGTAACGTCGGGGCGCGGCTTGGAGACGACGATCGTCTCGTCGGCAGCATCGCCCGCTTCCGAACCCTTGGCCTTCTTCTTGGCCTCGGGCATGCGGAAGTGGACCGTCTTCACCTTGCCCTCGCGGTCAAGGTACATCGCAGTGTGGTCCGACTTCTTGGGCGTGCCATAGACGCGCTCGGCCTTGGGCGGCAGCTTGACCTCGCCGTAGTTACTGACCTCGCCGATGACGCCCTTTTTCGGAAGGTTCTGAGTCATCCACTCCTGTTGTGCGCCGAGGAAGGCCTCGACGTCAGTGGTATAGCGGCTGTCCTGATCGGCCGGGGCGAACAGGTCCTCGACCCAGGCGATGCCGTAGGCCTGGGCGAGGTCGTCGCCGAAGCTGGCATCGCGCGCATACATGCGGGTCTTGGCGAGAGCGTTGGCGACACTCCACCACGAGACCTGCGGGTCGCCTTTGGACGGCTTGTTAGCCTTCCAGACCTCCTTCTGATCCTCGAGCGAGGCGGCGGCGATGGTGCGGAGCTGCCGCTCGTCGGGCATGTCGCCCTTGGCCATGTGATCCAGCATCGCCGGCAGCACATTGGCGAGCAGGCGAAGCTTCTTGATCTGACGCACCGACTGGGCGAGCGCGATGCCGATCGCCTCCTCGGTCCACCCGAGCGCCACGAGACGTTCGATGGCGCGCCACTGGTCGACGGGATTGAGTTGCTCGTGCGCGATTGTCGTGACGAGCGAGCGCATGGCGCCGCCATCCTCGGCCCGAGGCACGACCAGAACGGCGATCTCCTCGAGGCCGGCGGCGATCGCCTGCTTGACGCGACGATGGCCCTCGTCGATGACGAAGCCATTGCCGCCATCGGCCTCAGTGGTGACCACAGGCGGCTGCACGATGCCGACGGCCTTGATGGTTGCCAACAGCAGGGCGTCGGCCTGGGGGCTGGACTTGGAACGGCGCGCCTTGTCGGGATTGTCCTTGAGCGAGCGCGGATCGACAAACTTCAGTTCCATGGGAATGCTCCTTGGAGGGTTGCGGACACGGCCCATCGCCGGTCCTTTCTAGTCTTCTTTCCGAAGACATTCCCCGGCCCGCGGAGCGGGCGGGCCGGTGCAATTGCGCCCGAGCATTCCTGCCCGGCTGGCCAAGCGGGGCTTCCAGCCCTGCGCGGGACGACGGGCCGGAATCGCGACGGGGGCGATTGAGCGTCAGCGTCGGCGGATCGCCCGATCTGCGAGCGGGCTCATCCCCTCTTCATTCCTGCTTCCCCCCTCCGAAGGCCCGGGCTAGAACCGAGTGGCATGACGCCGCCGTGTCCGCCGGCGCCAGGCCGGGAGCCCCGCATATCGACGCGCCTCGACGCGCGCCGCTCGATACCGGTAGCCAAGGGTGACGACGATCTCGCGGGCCGGAACGATCTGGGGCCGGGTGCGCGCCGCCACAACGAGACGTTGGCGGGCAAGAGCGACGATGACGGGCGTGCCCATCGGCGCGTCCAGGCAGCAATCCCCACAACAGGCACCGCTCGATCCCGGCGCGCTGATCGAGCGGCTCCATGCCAGCAAAGTCGAAGAACACCGGCACAGCCCTGTCGAGCCAGTCAGATGGGAAACACTCCTGGGGAAACGGCGTGGTGTAGATGCCTCTCCAGGGCGAGGGCCGCAGCGATCGGTGCCCGTCAATGAATCGGGGCAGATCCCGCTTGCGCCGGGTTCCGTCGACGATCCAGGCCATGTTGCGATAGAACGCCTCGCGCGATCGCTCCAGTGGCGAGATGTGCGAATGCTGGAACTCGAGAACGAGCCCATGGTCGGTGCGAACGTCGGCAATGTGCTTTTCGGCCAATTCGTCGTGGAGGATAACTTCCTGCCAGGCGTCTTCGAACTCCCGCTTCCACGCCCGGTGCCAAGGGGTTTCGGGCTCCCACCAGGGGTCGCAGACGCGCATGCCCTTGTGCGCCCAATGGTGAATTCTCTGGTCCCCGCATTTTGCGACCATCGCTTGGGCGCAGCCAGGACAGGTGCCGACAAGACGAGGCTCGGCTTCATGCCGCTCCCCATTGATAAGTGCGTACCGCATGGAATCTCCATATGCGTTGAGGCTGCCCTGCCATTCGGCAGCAGCCAGATGTTGTTCTTCATGGAAATCTTGCGCAGCGCGGCCAGCATGAGCTGGTGCTGTTTCTTCTTATCTTCGGCGTTACGGATGATCCGCTCGCCGGTTATCGGGATGGCTTGGGTCGCGTCTGGCGCCATCCTTTGCTCAGACGGGCTCAGCTTAGCGAACGGCGACGGCCGGTCAACAGGTGATGTTGACCGGCAGCACCTCGAGGCCGACTAGGCAGCGGCGCGTTCGCCGCCCGCCACGAGGTCTTCCGCAAGCGACTTCTCTAACTCGGCGAGTTGCCGGCGCTTGTCGGCCAGCTCGTCCGAGAAGGCGAAGGCGCCGCCCTCGCGCGAGCGATAGGACGCCAAGCGCCGCTCTGCGTCGGAGAGGCGATGCCGATATCGCTCCTGCTCCTCCTCGAGGCTGGCAAGGACATGCTCGAGCCGGGCGATCGCACCGAGCGGCGTCGTGGTGACGGGCAGTTCGATTTCCGTTTCGGCTCCGGTGCGCACCAGCATGGTGGCGTAGCGATAGCCGTCCGGGCCGAAGCGCTGGCCGGAATATGCGAGCTCGAATCCGCCAACTGAGGCGATGACGGTCTCGTCTTCGTGCTGAAGCTGCACGAGGGTCAGAATCTCCTTCATGAGTGCCCGACCAGCGAGCTTGCGCTCGGTGAAAGTCTCGTCGCCGACGGTCATGCCGAAGGCGTCGCCGGCAGTCGGAACCAGACGGGCGAGATCCTCCCCGATCTCGCCGATCCGCCGCGTCGCATATTCCATATCCCGCTCGGCATCGCGGATCTGCCGGCGGATGGCGAACTGATCGTCCTGGTGCGCGAAGCGCAGGCGTTCGAGCCGGGCGATATCGGCTTCCAAGCCAGCTTTCTGCATCAGGCGCGGATCGCCCGAGGCAATGGCCTTGGCCAAGGCGAACTGGTTGGCCTGTCCTTCACCGAGGTCCTCCAGTCGGCGAACGGAGGTGTCGCCTGAGAGCGCCGCCGCGATGAAACGAGCCTTGCGCTCATTGTTCTGCCACATCTGCGCATCCATCGAACCTTCGGTGGCATAGGCGAAGATATCGACGACATCGTGCTGGTTGCCCTGCCGTAAAATGCGACCCTCACGCTGCTCGATCTGCGAGGGCAGCCACGGAACATCGAGATGATGCAGAGCCTTGAGGCGGAGCTGCGCGTTGACGCCGGTGCCCATAGTGTCGGACGAGCCGATCAGAAAACGAACCTTGCCCCCACGGACGTCGCCGAACAGACGCTGCTTTGCCTCGGACTTCTTGAAATCCTGCATGAAGGCGATCTCGGATGCCGGCACGCCCATGCGGATCAGTTCGTCTCTGATCCAGCGATAGGCAGAGAAGCCTCGGGTCTTTTCGACCGAGATGGTCCCGAGGTCCGAGAAGATCATCTGCGCGGCGCCGGATAGCTCGAAGGGCTTGCCGTCGGGGCGGACATAGTCGTTGCCGGCGGTTTCCTGCCAGATGCGGAAGGCATTGGAAACAAGGTCGTTGAGCTTGTTGTCCGCCTCATTGTCATTGTCGGCATCGACCAGGCGCAGATCGATCGCGGCATGCCGCCCATCGGTGATAACCGAGAGCAGGATGTCGTCGCCGGGCTCTGGCGGTCCTTCGCGCTCCTCGATGGCCTTGATCCGGGCGTCGAGCAGGACTTGATAGCGCTTGAAGGCGGCTGAGGGCTTGGAGGTCCTGATCTGCCGCGCGCCGGTCGAAAGCGCCGGGATCTTCACATAGTCGCGCAAGTCCTCCGGCATCACCACATCCGCGAACGAGCGGAACATGGCGATGAGCTCGGGGACGTTGACGAAGGTGGCGAAGCGCGTCACCGGCTTGTACTTGCCGTTGGGCTGCAGTTCGAGCTCGGTGGTGACGTCGCCGAAGGTCGAGGCCCAGGCATCGAACTCGTGCAGCCCACGCTCCAGTAGCGCCGCGTAGCCGAGATAGCGCTGCACAGAGAACATCTCGCCCAGGGTGTTGGTGATCGGCGTGCCGGAGGCGAGGATGAGCGCCCGGCCGGGATTTTTCGTCTCGACGAAGCGGGATTTCACATAAAGGTCCCAGGCACGCTGCGAGCCGTTCGGATCGATTCCCTTGAGCGTCGACATGTTGGTGGCGAAGGAGAGTTTTCTGAATTCCTGCGCCTCGTCGACGATGATCTGGTCGATGCCGATCTCGGAGATCGTCAGCAGGTCATCCTTGCGGGTGGCCAGCGACTCCAGCCGCTCCTTGAGCCCTTCCTTCAAGCGCTCGAGGCGCTTGCGCGAGACGCGATCGCCGCTCTCGACCTTCGTGAGCAGAGTTTCATAGAGTTCGAGCTCGTCCTGGATCAACTGCTGCTCGAAGGCAGACGGCACGGAGATGAAGCGGAAGGCGGAATGGGTGATGATGATCGCGTCCCAATTCGCCGTTGCGGCACGGCTGAGGAACCGATGCCGCTTGTCCTTGGTGAAATTCGTCTCGTCGGCGACAAGAATGCGGGCGGTCGGATAGAGCGCGAGGAACTCGCGCGCGGCCTGCGCCAGACAGTGACCCGGGACCACCAGCATCGCCTTGGCGATGAGACCGAGCCGGCGCTGCTCCATGATGGCGGCTGCCATCGTCATGGTCTTGCCGGCGCCCACGGCATGGGCGAGGTAGGTCGCGCCGGCCGCGATGATGCGCCAGATGCCGCGTTTCTGGTGCCGATAAAGAGAAAAGGCGCCCGAGGCGACCGGAAGGTTGAGATGGTCCTCGTTGAAATGCCGGGGCGCGATATTGTTGAACCTGTCATTGTAGACCCGCGCCAGCCGGTCGGTCCTGTCGGGGTCGGACCAGATCCAGGTCTGGAATGCCGTTTTGATCTTGGTGAGCTTCTCCTTCGCGGCCTCGGTTTCGACGACATTGAGCACGCGCTTCTCGGCCTGGCCGTCCCTGATAATGTCGAAGATCTGCGGCACCCGGCTGTTCAGCGCATCGGCGATGAGTTCGCCGGCATGCCGGCGATCAGTGCCCCATTCCGAGGTGCCGGCCGCCATCCAGCCGAGCTGGCGCGCCTCTACCGTCCATGAGGCGAGCTCCGGCATGTGGCGGATGCGAATCTCGGCGCCCGTGATCTCCTTAACGAAGGCGACGACATCGGCAGCCTGAATCCAGGGTGCGCCGAGCCGGGCGGTGATATCGGAAGGGCCGAGATCAGCCGGTTGGACGTCGACAAGGGCGCGGACATTGCGCTCGAAAACGGGATCGAGACCAGCAGCCGCCTCGGCGGCCTTGAGCTTGTCGCGGACCTGGCCCGAAAGATAGGCGTCCGCCGTCTGCCATGACCCGGTTGCGGGATCACGGAAAATAGCATCACCCAGGTCGGCAATGACGGACTCGACCTCGGCGTGGAGCAGCTCGGCGATGTGATCGACATCGACATGGCCGCGTTCGTTCAGCACCACGGCCAAGGCATCGGCGGCCGAGGTGATGA
The DNA here is from genome assembly GCF_003997585.1 of Mesorhizobium sp. M5C.F.Cr.IN.023.01.1.1. Classification (NCBI taxonomy): domain Bacteria; kingdom Pseudomonadati; phylum Pseudomonadota; class Alphaproteobacteria; order Hyphomicrobiales; family Phyllobacteriaceae; genus Mesorhizobium; species Mesorhizobium sp. M5C.F.Cr.IN.023.01.1.1. The sequence continues at coordinate 7,293 of NZ_RZSU01000114.1, forward strand.
TAGGTGCCGAGGGTGGCGCGATCACCCGTTCAGTGAAGATCGGACCGGGCCGCGCCGTGTCGGTCTCGAGGTCGTAGTCCTCGATTGAGGCGACCAACCAGCAATCGGGATCGTCGAGGAAGGGCTGCAAGTTCGGCCGGCGATGTGTTTCGCGCACCTCACTGGTCTCGGGATCCTCGCTGGTGGAGACGACCGTGGTGTTGATCGGGCCGAAAGCGCGCACGAAGTTCGACCAGGCGATGCGCAGCTTGACATGTGCCGGCTTCCAGGGCCGGTCGAGCTCCTGCGCCTTCAAGACCTCGCGCACCGCATCGCGGATCGGGATCAGCTTGCGGATGATGCGGGCGTGCTTGTCCGGCACGCCGTCGGCGCTGCGCCCCTTGCGCAGGGGAACAGTCACCGGAACCCCGTCGACCATCTGCATCAGCGCCGTATTCGACGCGATGAAGTAGCTGCCCTCACGGATCACGGGAGCGTTGGGAAGCGACTCCCCTCCCCCGTCGATGTCGTCGTCGTCGAGGTAGATTGCCTCGGGCTCGCCGTCGTAGATGGCTTCCGGGAGAAGAGAGGCGGCCTCGGACAACGCCTGCGCAAGGTCAGCACCGGGACGCGGGAGGCAGGTATTGGTCTCGCCGAAGGGGCCGGAGGTCGTGGCGTGGGTGCCGAGCACGAAAGCGGGATGCCGCGCGAACCATCGGTTCACGCGGATCGCGCCCTCGTCGCCGTCGGCCAGGCGGACCTCGTCGGTGTCGAGCCAGGTAACGTCGCCCTCGGCCTCTTCCGGCTTGCGCTTGCGGAAGAACAGGATGTCGACGACCACTTCTGTCCCGGCGTCGCCCCGGAAGCTGCCCTCGGGCAGACGGATGGCTGCGACGAGATTGGCGGACTTCGCGATATGCTCGCGTACCGAACAATCCGCCTTATCCATCGTGCCCGAGCTCGTCACGAAAGCTGCCAGGCCACCCGGCTTCAACAGGTCGATCGACCGGGCGATGAAGTAGTCGTGGAGACGCGGCCCCATCGAGCGATAGGCGCGGTCCGAGCGTACGGTACGATCCGAGAAGGGCGGGTTGCCGATAGCGAGGTCGAAGCTGGCCGGCAGATCGGCGCGCGCGAAGTCGGCATTGATGATGCGCGCCCGTGGCTGCAGCAGGCGAGCGATGCGGGCGGTCACCGGATCGATCTCGACCCCGGTGACATGCACCTGGTCGCGCAGTTCCGCCGGCAACAAGGCGGGGAACAGGCCAGTGCCGATGCCGGGTTCGAGCACCCTGCCGCCGCGCCAGCCGAGCCGCTGCAGGCCGGACCACATCGACCGGACGATGAACTCCGGCGTGAAATGGGCGTACTGGGTGCAGCGCGCTAGCGAGGCATAGTCCGGACCCGACACGGCATCCTCGAGCTCGGCGCCGATCTCGTCCCATCCGTCCCGGAAAGCGGTTCCGCCCGGACGCCGGAACACGGCATTGGCGAGGTCCGAGGCTCCGAAGCCGGTGAAGCGGACGAGCCGGGCTTGTTCCTCGGGCGTCGCCGGCCGGTCCTCTGCCTCGATTTCGGCGGCGAGCCGAATAGCGGCGAGATTGTCGCGGGCGCGCTGCTTCCAGCCCTTTGCCAAGTCGCGATCGCTGTTGAGAACGAAGCTCTGGCCGCGAGCAGTGGCTGTATTGACACTCCCGTGTCCGGCGGCGGCACGCGGGACGGGCTTTGCGTGAGGGACCGGCGCGGACGCGGCTGAAGGCCGTTGATCCACAGGATCCTCGGCGCCGAAATCGCTGCCGAAGGCCGTGACGCCGAGACCGAGGCCGGACGAAAGCGAAGTGTTGCCGAACAGGTCGAGGGTGAAGGGATCATCATTGGACATTGGGAAGTCTCCTTGAGCAAGGCGTGCGCGAACCGCCGGCCCACCGGTCCGGTCGGGCAATCGGCGTCGCGGGTTTGGAGTCAGCGGGTGATCAGCGAGAGCACGATTTCGGTCTCGGTGAGCTGCACATTGAGGTGGGTGGCCCGCATGTTGCGGTCGAAGAGCGGGATCAGCCGCTCGGCCTCGATGAACTCGATGCCGTCATCGGCGCCGAAGTGGCGGCGCTTATAGTCCCACCAGTCGCCGTCGCCCTTGGGATGGCACTGCTCGGCATAGACGACGAGGGGGCGCGATCCTTCGGCCAGTTTGCCGTTGGACATGATGTAGACGCCCTCGTCGCCGACCAGCCACAGGCCAGGCCTTTCGCCCTCGCCGGGGCGGGTGCCGTAATAGGGATTGCGGAAGCCGCCATTGACAGCGGCATCGGCAATGCCGCGATCGACGACCTTGCGGACGGCGAGAATGGGAAATGTGAACATCGCTCACACCTCACGCCGCTACGCGAATTGGGAGGTGCCGCAAATGCACCGGCAGCTTGGCCGCGATCTCTTTCTCGGTGAGATCGTCGAGTAGCTTGAGCTCGGTCCGCCCCAGGCCATAGATGAGGATGGTCCGCTTGCCGCGATGCTCGGGCAAGAAGCGCTCGCCGGCATAGCCACGATACTCATCGTGCGTGGCGCTCCAGACATGCTCGAGGCGCTCGTCATGCGTCATGGCCTTCACCGGCCAGGACTCGCGCTGGACGATGGCGTCGCGCATCTCGACCGGGGAACGCGGCTGCGCCAGGTCGCAATAGGCGTGGAAGTAGCGGGGCTTGCCGTCGATGCGCAGCGTGTAGAAGACACTGGTGACGCTGTCGGTGAGGAACTCGCGCAGGGCGAACATTTCCCCTCGCATCCAGAGCGGCGGCAGGATGTCGAGCATGTAGTCGTGCTCGGCGCGCGCGATCTCGAACCATTCGCCGGCGAACAGCGCGCTGTCATCGTTCTGCCAACGAACGGGCCGCTGGGCATGGCGGTCGAACAGACGGAACATCTGCCGGCGGTCGGCGACACCGAAGTAGATTTTGCGGATGGAGGATTGGAGGGTCATGGGGAGGCTCCTTGGCCATTGCGGGCCGGAGCGCGGTTCATCCTCTCGACGTCACCATCATCTTCAGCCCTTGCGGACCCCTCCCCGCGGCCGCCTCTCCGTCCGGTCGGGTCAAGGGCCGGCGTCAGCCGGGCGAAGCTTCACCCTTGAGGCGACCGGCGGGTATGCGGCAGCCGGATTTCATTTTCTTCTCGCCTCCTCATTTCCCTCCCCAATTTGGTCGCACGCAGCGGCTCTCATGCACGGATGCGATCAACAGCCGTCATTGCACTCATGTTGCTTGGCAAAACCACGGCCATGGCCGTCGAGCTGGAATCCCCCGACAGGGTCGATCCACTCTTTGACTGTTCGGCGCCCATGCTCGATGCGGACACGCCGGAAAGGGCAAAACTGGTCCGGGTTCAGTATGGGGGCGACGCTCTCGTCAGAGAGTTGCGCCAAACCTATGCGTCCCGACTCGCCGGCCTGTTCTGGGATCAGCAGGAAGGCGCCGACAGCAGGCTGGTCCTGCGCTTGACCGGGCGACGAGCCTGTCGCGACGCGCAAGCTCTCCCTTGCAGCAAGCGGCTGACGATCGAGTTTATTGCCGGCCAGATGCACACCAGCCAGGAGCTTCAAAGGCTTCACGCCGACAATCTCGCGTGGTTCCGTGGCAGGTTCCCTGGTCTACAGGGCCACCTACGCGGACGAACGCTCTGGAGTGATCGTGCTGGAGATCTACACCCCGGAAGCCGAGGGCACGGATGTCGAGGCGCTGCGGCAGGAAGCAGTGTCCCGGTTGGGCGCTCCGTTGCGCATCGACATGACCCCAATCAAACTCGTGCCGACGATCCTCAATCCCGAGAGTGAAGGGCTGTCAGGGTTGTTGCGCGGATCTTGGTTTCAGCATCGCGTTCCAGTCCTCGGCCGCCGGCCTCAACCGCTCGAACTCGCAAGAGAGCTCGAGGGCAAGCTCGCGCAGGCGAGCGACGAAGACCTCGCCCTGAGGATTGGCATCGGTGGCCGCGACAAGCCGTGCCTCCGGCCGCTCTGCTACCAGGCGAATGGCCGCGTCAGTCGCTGGCGACCAGCCGCCGCCGGTGCTGACATAAAGCGTGTCTGGTCTGCTTGCCTCGATCGCAGCAAGGCTCATGGCGTCGATGGCGGCTTCGGTCACGCAGACGCGGCCGGCGTCTGCCGGACCGAGCCGAAACAGCACCTTGCTGCCGCCCGTCGCAAAGCCGCGCCATTCCGGGCCGCGTTCCTCCCAACCGGTGACAGCTCCCGCCGCATCTATGTGTGCCGCCCACATGCTGCCATGCGGGCCTTCGCGCAGGACGCCGGCAGCGATTGCGGCGCGGAGGATGCGTTCGGGAAGGTGACGGTTGTCACGCAGATAGCGCCAGGTCGCCGATCCACGCCATGGCTTGGGCCGGGCTCGCCAGCGTTCGGGAAGGGAAAGATCCGGCTCGCGTTCCCGGGGCTGCCGCGTCCAAGCGGGCTCCGAAGGCACGAAGCCGACCAGGGACGCGACCTGAACGAATGCTTCCAGGAAATCGCAGCCGTCCAGATGCTGGACCAGCGAATAGACATCGCCTTTGGCGTCCGAAAGCGGATCGAACCAGCCCTTGCCGTCATGGATGACGATGATGATCGCGTCCCCGCGGCGATATTTCATCGCCCTGCGCGTGCTCTCCTTGAGATCGAGTGCAAACCCCCAATGCTCGAGTACGGCGCCGCAGGGCACTTTTTCTTTCAGCTCTTCCAGTTCTGCTTTTTCCATATTCGCCTGCACGTGCCCTGACGCGCTCCTTCCTATCCGATTCCCGCCCCAAGCATTATGGGCATGAACCGGATGCCGCGAAGAGCAAGGCGGGCAAGGGCGCGGCCGGCAACCCGGCGATAGTGCCGGGTTGCCGGAACTGCAGGCTGCGGCGCAGCTTCCCTTGCCGGCCGCAGCGCGCAAGCGGCAACACCACCCTCGATCAGGTACCGCGGCGCTCTTCCTCGATCACGATCGCGCCCACCACGTCGACATCCATCGCCGCTTGCGGCACGATTCTGGCGATCTCGGCGGCGACCTTGGCCCAGTGATAGAACTCGCCCGCGTCACCTCGCAGGCGCGCCCGGGTCGCGGGGCTGTGCCTCGTAATGGGCATTGACCTCTTCGGCTGAGATGAGCCTACGGGCGTCGGCTTGCCAACGCCGCCGGATCGCCCCTCTGTGTTCGACCCATCGCCGGATCGCGGTATGCGCCGGCAGCGGGAAGCGCAGAAGCGGAAGGCCGCCTAATCGAGGGAACTTTGCTCCTCATGCCGAGTTGGCGATTTCTCAAGGGAGAAAGAGCCATGTCAAAAAAGACCCGTCTTGATAAAGACCCGGCCGAAGGCAGCCGCTCGGTAGTCGATCGAGAGCTTAAACGCTCGTCCGGCAAGCCGGGGCCGGAAGCGGACGCCAGGGGCCAGTCCGAGAAAAACCACAAAGGCGGAACGAACGACGGCGTCTCAAGCGCCAATCCACGCGTGATATCCGGAGAGGATGACGGCGACGCCACGTTTCCGCACAAGCGGAAAAGTAGAGCGCCGCATGAGCGACGCAGAGAGTGGCGAGTGCGGTGCTCAGCATCGCACAGCTGAGGTCGATCGCTACATAATGCGGCGAGGATGGCGGAGCGGCACTAATCGCTCACGCCGTAGCTCACCTGACGTTCGTCCGACCGGGAGTTTCGTCCCGCCTCCTGCGGCCCATTAGGCCTGCCAGACCTAGTAGGCCGAGAAGGCCCAACCAACCCAAGTCGAAGTCGTCGCCGGTGTCATCTGCGGCAGGAGGTGTAGGCGTTGGCGTCTCTTGCGAAAGGGCAGGCGCTGCTGTTGCAGTTAAGCTGGTAGCCAGCATGAGGGCTAGTAGGGATTTGGTGAGCATCGCACTCTCCCGTTGTTTGAGGTGCGATTCAACAGGCGGACACGACATTTGTTCCCGCGAGTGCCGCCGGCGCCAGCAAGAGGCGAAGCGCCGCAAGGAAGCTGCATGAGTTCCGTTCTATCAGGTCCGGTTACTTCATTCGAACCTGTGCCACGCTGTCTCTGTAGTCCTCTTTCGGGTCGCCCATCCCGAGGAAAAGTTTCACTCCGGCGACGATGCTGGAAGCATCTTTCCAGATTTCGGCGTCAGCAGGATCGAACCTGAGCAAGCACAGCTTCGGATCATCCTTGCCTCCTTCGAACCAGGCGGCGACGAAGCGGTTCCACAAACGGTTGATGACTGCCGGATCATTGTCGATCCTCAGTTTGCCTTCGACGGTGGCGAACAGGTCGTCTCCCTTAGCGGAGTAGACCAGTGTCGCCTCCTTTGCAGATGCAACAGCCTCGGCCAAGTCGGTGTCCTTCGCTGTGAAGAAGTAGATAACGTTGCGGTCACCATCGAACTGCGCTGTCATCGGTCGACGGCCTGTCGTCTTTGCCGCTTCATGCGCGCACGATGCCGGCGAGCGATTTGCGATCGACGACAGCCAGTGCCTCGATGCCAATCATCGTCGCCTGCGCGAACAGCTCTTCGCAGCTGCTCGCTCCGCGCAGGAAACTAAATGCGAGGTGACCTGAAACTCGGCATATCGGGTTCCCGACAGTCATCCGAAGATCCCGTGCATGAACCATTGTGCGATCCGGTCGCGGCATCCTCCCCGTCGCCGGCACGGAAGACCCAGTACCGTTCGCCGTTCTCATCCTCGACCTGGAAATAGTCCCTGACCGCCGCGAGCTCGGCGTCGCGCTTCCACCATTCCCCGAAGACGCGTTCCGGACCCGTCCGCCCGTTTCACCCTCGCTCACACCCGAGGCGATGCGATCAACGCCGTCCTGGCCGCAGCCGGTTACAACTTCTCCCCTACTGATCAGGTGGCTGAAGGCGTTTTTGTCGCTCTTGATCGCCGCGTTCCTGAACCGGCCGAAACAGCTTGCCGCTTAGCGATCAAGATTGTTTACGGTCGACTGGGTACTTTAACGCGCTCACAAAATCACAACTCTAGGCATCGACTGGGGCTTACGCCGTCAATCGTCCGCCGTCCTCTCCTCTTCCCGCCGCTGATACGCAAGAGCCATAGCGGCCGCTATGGCTACTCCCGCAGCCCCCAGCAGGAGTTTGTCTCGCGTCTCCTGATCGCTCATGACGCCCTGAACAGCCGATGATGCCCGGCCGGCTGTGGCGGCTACTCGCTGGGCCGCCTCGCCGGAGGTCTGCCGCATATCGTCCACCATGTTCGGCGTCCCGGCGCTCCAATCCCGCACTCTCTCTTTGACGGCGCCGGCAAGCTCAGTTGTTTGCTCCTTCACTGCTTCCGCCGTCTCAGCGCCCAATTCGCCGACCTTCTCCGCCAGCTCGCCGGCTTGCTCCTTCAAGCGCTCTGTGGCGTAGGAGAAATGATCAACCTGCTCGCCCATGTCTGGTATTGGAGGTGTCCGCAATAGGCTGAATAGTCCCGCTCCGATCAATGCGGTTGCGATCGGCGGCCGGTGAAGGAACCGCCACGCGAGACCAGCCCCAATCACCAGTGCGGCGCTCGGGTTGGCTGCGGCCTTTGCCTTGAGATCATCGACGATCCCCTGCGCCGTTGACTGTGCGGTCGACCTTGCTTTTTCGACCAGCGCGTCCTTTGCCTCGAGCGCCTCGTGCTTCAGCTCGTCGGTAAACTCGGACAATGTATTTGGCGATCGCAGCGTCGACAGATGTTCGGCGAGCCTAGCCCGGGCTGCCTCCACGTCATGTTCGAGCTGGCGGAGACTTGCCTCACCCATTATGAGCCTCGCTTGCCGCTAGACCGTCCGGATTTGCTCGGCCGAGAGGCATCCGATTGTGGCGATTGGTCCGATTTGGCCGAGTTATCTTGCGAGCGGCCCATGCCGCCCGACTGGGGCATGCCGCCCTGAGCCGATTGAGCGCGCGATCCACCCGAACTCGCGGATGGCGCCTGCGCGGACTCGCTTGGCTGCTCGCCCGACAAGGCGCTGCCGAACGCACCAGCCACGTCGCTCGCAACCTCCTTGAGGCCATCGGCATCAAGGCCACGCTCCTTGGCTGCCCTCCTGAGACGTTTGCCCGCCTCCTCTGTCGATTCCTTTAGCCGTTCGCCAGCCCTTTCTGCGGTGTCCGTCAGCTGCTCTGCGGCTGGGCCAAGGGTCCGGTTCTCAATGTCAGTGGTCCGGAAGGCAGCTGCAACAGCCGCCCCGGCGGCAAAACCGAGCAGCGCCAGCGTCAGTGGCTGCGCTTGCGCCACACGGTTCATCGTATCCTGGAGCGTGGATTGGGCCTGCCGGGCGAATTGTTCCGATGTCTGGGAGACGTTGCGCCGCGCCTCGTCCGCATATGTCGATGCCGAGGATGCGTAGGAACTTGCGGTTGCCGCCACCTTCTCGCCGATCTCGGAAACATATTCACGTGCTGCCTCTACCGCCGCTGGGGCGCCGCCTTCTCTGGTTTCCGCCTCGTGTCCATCGGGGCGCGTGCTCGAAGACCTTGACCGAGCCTTTCGGTGGCCATTGTTTCCGCGGGATTCCTCAGCATGCCCGAAGCTACTGATGGCCGATGACCCGCCGCGGCGCATCAACAATGCGCAGCCGGCCGCAACGAGGAGAAGACCTTCCGGGTTGTTTTTGGCGGCGCCGATGAGCCATTCCGCCGTTCCGAGATTGGCCGTACGTGATTCGCGGCTCATGACAGATGCTCCTTGGTTGTCGAGATGTCCTGCTTGATCTGATGGATGGAACGGGTCGGCGTTATCTCCTTGTGTGCGTCCATGCGGCCCTTGTAATAGGCGAGCGCTCCAGCCCCGGCCGTGATGGCGGCAACAATCAGGCAGGACCAGTGCACTGCGATCCCGACGCTCGCTATCCCGAAGACAAGCGCCTGCACTGCCAAAAATGCCGCGATCAGCCCCAGCACGCCAGCAGTGGACATCCAAATACCCGCCCGAAATTTGGCAAAGAGATTTTCAGACAACTCCGCGCGCGCCAGTCGCAGCTCCTTCTGAACAAGATCGGCAAGGTCGGCAACGACGTCGGACAGTGCGCGAGGAAGCGTGGAATTCTTGAGCTGCTCATGTGCCATGGAATTCGTTCGCTCCTTGCCGGTTACGTTCGTGCATAGGCTCGTTGGAAAGCGGCGACGCCGGAGGTGCGCTCTTCAGCGTTCGAAATGTCAAAAAGCCCGCAAGGGCGGCAAGTCCGAACACCAATGCCGGCTGACGCCTTGTCAAATCGGAGGCGGCGCGGACCAGCTGATCGACCGACTGGTCCCGCAGATCGTCTGCGTACCCGTCGATTCGGTTGGCGAACGTACGGACCACACCGGCGACTAGCGGTGCGCTTTCGTCGAGGTCCTCGGCAGCGCGTTTTGTCGAGCTTGCGAGCTGACCCATCACCTCGGCACCGCTGCCGACCTTACGATCCAGCATTTCCTTTACTTGGCTGGCAACTGTTGACGCACCATCCGCGGCCGACTGCTTGACCGTATCGGCTGCCTCTTGAGCCAAATCGGATGCCTTGGAGAACGCGCCGCTCACTGTTGTCCCAACGTCCTTCTTTGCACTGTCATCTGGTGTCTTGGGCGCGGAATCCCGTTCCATGTTTTGGTTGTTCATAATTTCCTCCATTGACTGACAAAACTGCGGGAAAACCCGTTGGTTCCTTGGGAATGCTCAAAAACTGAGCATGGTCCAGACGCGCCTTTAAGAGCCGCAGCTATCCGATCACCCCGCAGACGAAGTGCCTTGCTCGCCAATGGCAAATGCAAGCACACGCTTTAGCGGCCTCGACGAAATCAATGCCGGGAACCTCATGGAGGCGGTGGCGCGTGGCAACAGCGACATCGCGGCGGCCTGGGGTCCCCAGGCGGGCTGGTTTGCGTCCACCTCATCGGCGAAACCGGCGTCAACATCCCTCTTGCGCGTGCGCTGGCGGAGCAGGGCATTGTGAAGAACGTCTCGGGATATTCGATCTGTGGCGACTACAGCGAGGCTGATCCTCCGGCAAGCTGCCAAGAGCTCAACCGTGCGGCTGATGGTGACGCCGATCACAGAGACCCAAGGTTTGCCCCGCTCGTTTTCGACTTCGGCATCGCCGTCGGCGTGCGGTCGAGGGAATGCGGAGTTGAAGGCCGAGTTGGAAAAGCGTTGACGCGACGCCGTGCCGAGACTGACAGCTAGCTGAAAGCCTATGGAATTCCGCTCCTTCCGCCTCGAAGGCAGACGCACCGCGACCGGAACAAAGGCGAAAGAATGGCCCCGCAGCTCGACCTCTTCGCGCCGGCTCCGCGCCTCCTCCGGGCATGAAAATAACGCCCGATCTGCTCTGACACGCCGACCAGGACAAATTGCTCGCGAAAGTCAGAACGCTCCCGTTTCGCCTTCGAGTTCAAGCAGTACGTCGGCAAGCGTCGGACGGTTTCTTTTGGCTGGAATTTATGAAGTGCTCCGAACCGCGCTGCGCGTGATTTGTTCCCGCCAGCGAGCGGCGCAACTGGGATCGGCCAGTTCGGTGGATGCGCACAGTGCCGGACGCCCAGACTAGCGAGGCTCGCCTGGCGTCTCCCGTTTGCCCCGCCTTGCCAGCGCCAGGCCGCCAATCAGCATCAACGCACCCCAAACCAGGAACCCGATGTCCCAGTAGATCCACTGGTCCGGCGGGACGGTTTCGTTGACATGGTGGATGCCGAGAAGCTGGTGATTGATCAGCCCTTCAACCAGGTTGAACATCCCGAAGCCCATGAGCATCGTCCCAAGCAACATCTTTCCCGACCACCAGAGATGAGATTTGTGAGCGGTGCGCCAGAGCACGGCCAAACCAAGCACGACGAAGATGTATGTGCCGGCGTGGAACAGGCCATCGAGAAGCGTGTTGAACCGAAGGTTCTCAACATTGTCGGCGGGATAGCCGGCGCTGGTCGCCATATGATGCCACTGGAGCAACTGGTGCAGCACGATTCCATCGAAGAACCCGCCCAAGCCAAGTCCCAGCAGAATACCTGCCGACGTCGGAAAAACGGCGATGCTGCGAAGCCGTGGTCGCCATCCTTTTTCTCCTCAGGCAAGCTAACTTCGGGCCAGGCCATGTGTTCCTTGCCCCCTACCCTGCGCGTTGGTACGCGCGTAGCTAAGGTCGCAAGGATCGGATGTTGAGGCAGCGGAAGCGCTGGCGATGACCACAGGCATTCGAACAGATGAAAGGCTGCGCCTCTCGCGGAGAGAGCGGGCCGATCGGGTCGCGGGCCGCGTTTCATGACGTTGGACCGAGGTCGCGGTTTCGCCTTCGACGCTCGATTGTGCGCGCGTTTCGACGAGCAACTCTAAGTTCGGGAAGCGTCGGCTGCCACCAGCCCCGGGAACGCTCCATTTCGCTGGCCCCACGACGAGCGGGCCATGTCCTGATGAGTTCCGTCAGCGTCGCCGAGCGCCACGTTCCCCACGCGTAGTCGATGTCCGTCCGCCTCGCGTGTGGATAGAAGGCGGCCAATACTGATGGCTCGACGAGCTCACCTGACACATCGGTAAAGACGACAACACCGCACTGCTCTGTGGCGACGGGGCGGCCCATCGGAGGCAAGTCTTCAGATGGCACCGGGTAGCGATGGCGTCGGCGTTCCGCATATCGCAACCGCCTGGTTCTTTGCGCTTCCGAGTCGCTCTCCGCCTCGCGTCGTCGCTTCCTTTCCTCGGGTTCGCTATGTCGGGCAGCCTCTTCGATTATCGGCCACCGGCGCCGCAGTTCCTCATAGGACCGAAACGGTACGCGCCACGCTCGGAGT
>NZ_RZSU01000115.1:0-18537 GCF_003997585.1 Mesorhizobium sp. M5C.F.Cr.IN.023.01.1.1
CGCCTACACCCATGTCGACCGCATGATCGTCGGCGGCGCGTGCCCGATTGGAGAGCCGCTGAGTTTCGGCGATGGCGCGGATGTCGGCACGCCTCATCTGTTCACCGCGCGCGAGATGGGCATCGCCAATCTCGGCGGCGCAGGAACCGTGAGCGTCGACGGACAACGCTTCGCGCTCGCCAACCGCGATGTGCTCTATGTCGGGCGCGGCGCTAAACAAGTGACGCTCGAAAGCGACAGCGCCGCGCAGCCCGCCTGGTTCTATATGAACTCGGTTCCGGCCGGCGCAGACATCAAGCATCGGCTGATCGCGAAATCCGAGGCGAAGCCGCTTGAACTCGGCGAGGAGCGACGCGCCAACAAGCGCACACTGCGCATGTACATTCATCCGGAAGTCGCGCCTTCCTGTCTGCTGCTGATGGGCATCACGGATCTCGCTCCGGGCAGCGTCTGGAACACCATGCCCCCTCACCTGCATGAGCGGCGTATGGAAGCCTATCTCTATTTCGATCTCGCGGCGGAAGATCGGGTGATCCATCTGATGGGACGGCCGGACAATACCCGCCATCTGATCGTGGCCAATGGCGACTGTGTCATCTCGCCGGCCTGGTCGATCCATATGGGCAGCGGAACCGGCCCCTATGCCTTCGTCTGGGGCATGACGGGCGAGAACCAGGCTTATAACGACGTGTCGCCCGTGCCTGTTGAGACGCTGCGATGAACACGGTGGAACCGATCAAGCACGATCTTGCGCTGCGCCGGCCGCTCGTATTCGGCGGCCCCGTCGTTTACTGGCTCATCGGCCCGACGTCTGAGCAGCGCTACGATGTTGCAGATCAGCCGATGCAAGGGGAGATGGATCCCTTCTTCTTCCTGACCAAGCACAAGAATTTTATCCCGCACGAATATCCCTGCCGAACCGAGTTTGCCGCCGAACGCCGCGGGAAACGGCCTAAGCCGCAGGGAGTGTTCGAGCCGGACCGTGTTTGGCTTCCGTTCGGCTCGCCGCGCGTCGACCTGTCGGGCTTCTGGTTCCGCCCGACCGTGATCGCCACCTGGGCAAGTACCGTGCTCGATGCAGGCTCGGACGGCCGGGCGCGGCTGCGGCTGCGCACCTGCGGCGGCGCCGTTTTGTTCGTCAACGGGATAGAAGCCGGGTGGATGGCGGCCTACGGGCGCAATCTCGAGGCTTCTCAGGATTTCGAGGTCGATCTCGTCGCCGGCGCCAACGAGATCAGCATCTGGTTCGACGATCTCGCCGAGCGTGACGCACGCTACTTCTTCCAACTCGACTATCTGTCGGGCCCAACTGCCGAACAGGTCTTGCCCACGACCGTCAAAGGCGACGTCGCGGCGGCCATGGAAGCCGCTCTCGACGCGATGCATTTCGAGCGTCCATTTTATTCCGGCGGCGAAGTTGCGCTGGTGACGGATGTCGCGCTGCCGGTTGCGGTGGATGTAGCGATCGTGATCGAGGGCGACTTCATGTCGATCGAAGCGCCCGTGATCTTCCGCCGCCGCATCGAAGCGGGGGCAAGACGTATCACTATTGCCGCCACGGAAGACCTTCCCGCCGACTTCCGGCATTTTGCCGTATCGCTCTCATCTTCAGGCTTTGTTGGCCAGCGGGTCTTCGGCGTGGAGATCTGTCATGCGGCGCGCCAGGGCCGCGCCCCTGCTATCCTTGCCGACAGGATCGGCGAAGCCCTGGAACAGGTCTCCAATTTCGCAGAGGCCGATACCGTGCGTGCGCTGGCGCGGCTGGCGACGGGCCGCGGCGGAGCCGAAACCGACGCCATCATTGCTGCTGCACTGCCGGCGATCGAAGATTGCCACGACTGCGCCGATTTCATCCTGGTTCCACTGCTGTGGTGCCGTCGTGCCTATGGCGACTCGATCGCGGTCGATCTCCGTCACCGCATTGACGAGGCGATCCTCAATTACCGCTATTGGATGGATGAGCCGGGTAACGACGTGCAGTGGTACTTCTCCGAAAACCATGCACTTCTGTTTCACACCGCGGCTTATCTCGGCGGCCATCTCTTGCCCGATGCCCGCTTTGTCCGCTCGGGGCGCACCGGCGCGGAGCAGTCGACCGTGGGCCTTGCGCGCGTGCGCGCTTGGCTCGATCATTTCGAGGAATGGGAAATGGCGGAATTCAACTCCGCCCCATATTTCCCGATCGATCTCAAGGGGTTGACGATCCTATACGCGCTTGGGCCAGATGCCGACGTTCGCCGGCGCGCTGGGGCTGCGATCAACCGCCTGCTCGAGATCGTCGCTCGCTCCGCTCAGCAGGGCATGCTTACCGGCGCGCAAGGACGCTCCTACGAACACACGCTACGCGCCGCCCGTTCGCTGGAACTTTCCGGCATTGCACGCATGCTGTGGGGCAAAGGCTTTTATGGCATGCGCTTCCACGCCCTGCCGCAGCTCGCGCTCTGCCTGCGCGACCATGGGCTCCACGTCCCGCAAGAGCTGACCGGCATCGCTTGCATGGAGGGCGATGACGCGCAGGAATGGTGCTTCGCGCAGGGCCAGAACCGGATCGCCAAGCTCTACCACTACAAGACCCGCGATTTCGCCATGGGAAGCGCGGCAGCCTATCGCTGGAACGAATGGGGTTATCAGGAAACGGTGCTGCACCTGCGCCTCGGCGGCAACCCCGACGCGCAGATATGGATCAACCATCCGGGCGAGACGATTCATTCGGGCTATGGCCGGCCGTCCTACTGGGGCGGCTCCGGATCTCTGCCGCGCGTGCATCAATACCGCGATCTGGCAGTTGTGCTGTTCAGCTGCGCTGCCGAGCAGCCCGACTTTACCCATGCCTGGTTCCCACAGAGCGCGTTCGATGAAGCGTGGGTCAAGGAAAATATCGCTTCGGCGCGCGGCGGCGATGGGCTCGCGATGCTGAAGGCCGACAGCGCCTTCGAGCTGGTCGGCCGCGGACCGACCGCTGGAAACGAGTTGCGCGTGCCAGGCCATCAAGCCGCATGGATCATCCGCTTGGGCCGGCGCCGGCAGTACAGGTCGCTGGAGGAATTCGAGGCGCGGTTTTCTCAGCTCGCGCTCGGCCACGGAAAAAACGACGTTCTGCATGTCAACGACCCGGAATACGGTGACGTGCTGTTCCATCCGGACGGCCGCATGGAGGCTGAGGACCGTGTGGTCGATCCGGCCGACTGGCAGGTCACGGGCGAAGCCACGTTCTTCACACCCAACGCCGTCGCAACCAGGTGAGGATCGGATCAAAAGGAGTCGGACAAGCAGCTCGGACAACGACAATCAAGCGGGGTGAAAACCGCAAAAGTGGAGGAGTGAACCATGAGAATGAATTCGATAATCCTGGGCCTTTCGGTGGGCCTTCTGTCGTCGACGGCGTTCGCAGGCGACGTTCGCGTGATGTGGTATTCGGATGGCGTCGAGGGCGAGGTCATACAGGATCTGCTCAACCGCTTCATGAAAGAAAATCCGGGCATCAACGTCATTCTCGACAATGTCGCCTACAAGGTTATCCAGGAGCAGCTTCCGGTCGAACTCGAGGCAGGACGTGGTCCTGATATCGCCCGCGTCACCAATATCAAAGAACTTGCCGATCATTGGCTCGACCTGACGCCTGTGGTGGCCGATCCAGCATACTGGCAGACGAATTTCGGCGACCAGTTCGACTGGATGCGCCCTGACGGTTCCAAGATCATTCCGGGCTTCATGACCCAGATCACGCTGACCGGCGGCTTCGTCAACAAGACGCTTTTCGAACAGGCCGGCGTGCCGATCCCGGCCGACACCGCGACCTGGGACGAATGGATCGATGCCGCCGGCAAGGTGCAGCAGAGTCAGCAGCTCAACGCTGCCTTTGCCATCGACCGCAGCGGCCATCGTATCTCGGCGCCGAACATCTCTTATGGCGCCAATTATATCGGCAGTGATGGACTGCCGGCACCGATCGATGCCGGCACGAAAGCCTTCGCCGAAAAGCTGGTCAATTGGGTTGCCGACGGCCGCATGAACAAGGAAATTTGGGTATCGGCGTCAGGCACCACCTATCGCGCCGGGGCCGACGACTTCATCAACGGGCAAATTGCCTACTACTATTCGGGCAGTTGGCAGGTT
The DNA here is from genome assembly GCF_003997585.1 of Mesorhizobium sp. M5C.F.Cr.IN.023.01.1.1. Classification (NCBI taxonomy): domain Bacteria; kingdom Pseudomonadati; phylum Pseudomonadota; class Alphaproteobacteria; order Hyphomicrobiales; family Phyllobacteriaceae; genus Mesorhizobium; species Mesorhizobium sp. M5C.F.Cr.IN.023.01.1.1. Next base: position 4,117 of record NZ_RZSU01000115.1, read on the forward strand.
GCCAACCTTGCCGGCAAGATCGGCAAGAACTTCGACTGGGTGGCGACGGGTTCGCCGTGCGGCCCCGCCGCCTGCACCGGTATGCCGGGCGGCGCCGCGCTGGTCGCCATCAAATACACGAAGAACGCATCTGAAGTTGGCAAGGTGATGGACTTCCTGGGACGCGAGGACATCGTGCGCGAATTCACCGAGCGCACCCTGTTCCTGCCCGCACACAAGGGCGTTCTCGCCGGCAAGATTGATTACAAGACCGATGACGATAACGTCAAAGCGTCGCTCGAAGCGTTCCTTAAGGCATCGGGCAAGATCGCGCCGAATGCCGCCGCCCTGCCGGCATGGAAATGGGGAACTCCGGTTTATGGCGCGCTGGTGACCCGCATCAGTCAGGTCATGGCCGGCGAGCTGAAGCTCGACGAGGCTTTCGTCCGCATCGACGAGGACATCAAGGCAAAGGTGGCCGAGGCATCGAAGTAGCGTCGCGGCAGTGTCATGGGAGACGTCCGAAACGGCATAGCAACCCGCGCCGGCGCCATGATCCTGGCGCCGGTCGGCTGGCTTGCGAATGTTTTCGATGCGCCACTGCGCATGTTGCAACGGCGCACGGGCAGCAATGGCATGGCCGTGTTCTTCCTGGCGCCGAACATGCTGGTGTTCGGCATTTTCGTGCTGTTTCCGCTGGTCATCAACATCCTGTATTCGATGACCGGTGGCGGGGCGCTGTTCCTCGGCGACCGCACCTTCGTCGGCGCCGATCAGTATGGGCGGCTGTTCAGTTGCGGCAGCTATCTCGATCCGAAGAGCTGCACCGAGGACCTGTTCTGGATCGCGGTTTGGAACACCCTGACCTTCGTTGTGCTGCAAGTGGCGATGATGGTCGCCGTAGCGCTTGTCACCGCACTCGTGCTCAACCGTGAGTTGCGTGCGCGCAGTTTCTGGCGCGCCGTGTTCTTCTTCCCTGTCCTTTTGTCGCCGGTCGTGGTCGGTCTCATCTGGCGCTGGATCCTGCAGCGGCAGGGACTGCTCAACCTGATGGTGTTCGAGGCGGGCGGAACCCCGGTCAACTGGCTGGTGGAGCGCAACTGGGCCTTCGTGGCCACGATCATGGTGTCGGTCTGGGCCCATGTCGGCTTCTATGCGCTGATCCTTCTCGCCGGCCTTCAAGCCATTCCGAAAGAGCTCTACGAGGCCGCCGAGATGGACGGCACGCGGCCCTTGCGCGTCTTCTGGCGCATAACGCTGCCCTTGCTGGCGCCCAACCTCCTGGTCGTGCTGGTGCTGACGCTCATCCGCGCCGTGCAGATATTCGACGAAGTCTATGTGCTGACCGGCGGTGGTCCCGGGACGAGCACGCTGTTCCTCACGCAGTACATCTACGAGGTCGGCTTCGCCTCGCTGCTGCGCAATCCGGGGCTCGCCTCCGCTGCCTCGATTCTCATGGGAGCGGTGTTGGTCGTGCTGACCTTGATCCAGCTTGGCATCGCAAAGCGCAACGAACAGCGGGGCAAAACGCGATGAGCAGGGTTGCGGAATTCCTGTTCCGCCGTCGCGGCGGCGCCGGCTGGCACTGGACGGACGTTTTCACCTGGTTCTGGCTGATCGGTGGGCTGATTGTCATGTTCGGCCCGGCGCTCTGGCTGGTCAACTCGTCGTTCAAGACGCCTGCCGCGCTGGCGGAGTTTCCGCCGACAATTTTGCCCTATATCACCGCCGAAGCTATCGTAGAAGGGTACGAGGAGCCGCTGAAGCTCTTCGAGGTGCGCAATGACGACGGCAGCGTGCGCGTGCTCGCCGAAGTGCGCCGCCTCGGCACCATCGCGCAGATGGTCGATCCCGCCAACCCGGGCGCGATCATACGCGTCAACATCCGGAACCGTACGCCCAAGCGCAGCATCGCCTTCGCGCTCGACAATTATGTCCAGCCTTTCCTCGCCTTTGACTTCTTCCTCTATCTGCGCAACTCGGTCTTCGTCACCGTGGTCGCGACCCTGATTACGCTCCTGACCAATTCGATGGCTGCGTTCGCACTGTCGAAGTACAATTTTCGGGGACGTTCGGCTGTGATGATGCTCATCGTCGCGACGCTGATGGTGCCGCTCTCCGTCATTCTGGTGCCGCTCTATTCGGTCATCTCGGCGATGGGACTGTTCAACTCGTTATGGGGCGTGATCCTGCCCACAGTGGCGACGCCCACGGGCGTCTTCATGCTACGCCAGTACATGCTGACGATCCCCGACGAGCTGATCGATGCAGCGCGCATGGACAAAGCGTCCGAATGGCAGATCTACTGGCGCATCATCCTGCCGCTGACCGCCCCCGCGCTGGCGGTACTCGCGATCTTTTCCGTCGTCTGGCGCTGGAACGACTTCCTCTGGCCGCTGATCGTTTTGTCGCGCAAGGAGGTCTATACGCTGCAGGTTGGTCTCAACACCTATGCCGGCGAACTCAACGTGCAATGGCATTACATCCTGGCCATGACTGTCGTCACCATGATCCCGGTCGTGCTGGTGTTCATTTTCCTTCAACGCTTCATCACCACCGGCATTGCCGGCTCCGGTCTGAAATAGAGGCTAACATGAGCCAGATCACACTCACCGACGTATCGAGGGCATTCGGCAAGATCGGCGTGCTGCACGACATAAATCTCGATATTCTTGACGGTGAGCTGATCGTCTTCGTCGGCCCCTCCGGCTGCGGCAAGTCCACGCTGCTGCGGCTCATCGCCGGGCTTGATCGGCCGACAGGCGGCGCCATCGCGATCGACGGCAAGGACGTGACCACCGTTCCAGCCGCCGACAGGGGATTGGCGATGGTGTTCCAATCCTACGCACTTTACCCGCACATGAGCGTGCGCCAGAACCTGGCCTTCGGACTGGAGAACGCCCGTATGGCGCGCGCCGAAATCGATGCGCGCATCGCCGAAGCCGCGCGGATGCTGGAAATCGCGCCGTATCTCGACCGGCGCCCCGGCCAGCTCTCCGGCGGCCAGCGCCAGCGCGTCGCGATCGGCCGCGCCATCGTGCGCAATCCAACCGCTTTCCTGCTTGACGAGCCGCTGTCCAATCTCGACGCCGAACTGCGCATCTCGACACGCGCCGAACTGGCCGCCCTGCACGAGCGGCTTTCGGCGACGATGGTCTATGTCACGCACGACCAGATCGAGGCGATGACGCTTGCCGACCGCATCGTTGTGCTGCGCGCCGGCCGCATCGAGCAGATTGGCACGCCGCTCGACCTCTACAATCATCCGGCCAATCTGTTCGTCGCCGGTTTCATCGGTGCACCGCGTATGAACCTCCTACCGGTAAAGCTGGCACCCGCGGGCACTGGCCGGTCAAGCCTCACGCTGGACGGTTCAGCTGGATTCGAGATCGACGGGAACGTCAGCGCGGCGAATTGCGACGTGACGCTCGGGCTGCGGCCGCATCACATCGGCCTCGCCGACGCCGGCAAGGGAGATATTGCGGCGTCCGTCGCGCTGGTGGAGGCGCTCGGCTCCGAGACAATCGTCCACGCCAAGATAAGCAGCGGCCGGACCATGCTTGCGGTTGTCGCCGGACAATGTTCGGTGGCTTCAGGCGACACGGTCGATCTGAAGTTCGATACCAGCCATCTGCATCTTTTCGATAACACCGGCTTGCGCATCGCTGTGAGGTAGAACTCGGTGAACCCTGCCCGGGTGGCGTTGGAGAATGACTGGGCGTCCCGGCATGACCCTTGGATCGTGCTCGTGCGAGAAAAATCAAACTGAGTGATGCGGGATAGCGAAGCTCGATTGGCCGACTTTTAGAGCGAACTTGGCCATAAGATCGAAAGATTTTGGTGGGCCCGGAGGATGTCTGGAAAACAAGCTAGATCAAGCGGTTAGCGATCAGTGGGACTGCGCAGCATTCAAATCCGTTCCAATGATTTTCAATGTTTCTGTCCCACTCACAAAGCGCTACTTAACCCAGATCGACCTTGCTCAAAGACGTCGTGCAAGACGTTTGGGTGACACGGGCCACCGTCATGACCAGGATCTTGCCATCGAACCGAATTTGGCGATGAGGACGGCGAGCGTCGCAACGAAAAGTGTATAGGCAAGCACGGCTTGCCATGCTCCCATGGGCAAACCAATCATGAGCAGCGTATCGTTCCCGCCGGGAATAAGTAGCGCACCCAACCCCATCAGGGTGCCCGCAAACGTTCGCCTGACTGCAGTCTTGACTGTCGGCCATTTCAATGTGAAACGCCGCTTCATAAATCTTGCGGAAGCAAAGCTGCCCGCGAACATGCAGACCGAGATCACGGCGCCAGCGACAGGTATCGACACGATCGATCCGATCGGTGCCGTGATCGAGAACCCCGGTTCGAAAATGGCCACCAGAGTGAAGGTGATCCCGATCGCGCCCATCGACAAGGTCAGTCGCATGAAGTTGGACTCGGTCCTTCGCGACACACCGAACCTCAGCGCCAGAAACGCCAACATCGCAAGTGCGATAAGCACGGGCCCAATCGGCAGCGAAGCACTTGTAGGCGGCTGATCCGGAACTAGGTCGAACCGAGATTCGGCGTAAAACACCGCAATAATGCCGAGAAACGCGAATCCGAAGTCAATTTCGCCGTTTCCTATATGCCCGACCGACCCGAACACGCATGCACCGTTCAGATACGTACCGAGTCCGAACAACATTGCTGCCGGAACCAGATAGATAACTGGCAACCAACCTTCCGGCATCGTCGGCGACGCTTTGAGGATTGCGTAGACGAGCGCTGCCAGCACGGCGCCCTCGACGAGCACGATGAATCGCGCCGGCCTCTTCTCCGAGACCAATTCCCTCGTGGCAATGACGGTGCAAATCGAGCCCTGGTTAAGCGCGAAGCCGAGGACAAATCCCAACACCCCAAGTAAAGCAATACCCGCCCAAGTATCCTTGCTTGCTTCCGCAAGGCTCGATCCAGATATGTTCACGAGGAGTTCGCTCATTCGGCAGCCGGAATCGCCCCCGCTGAGTCTGCGGAGAAGCCGCGGACGAAGTCGATCACCTTGGCCGAAGACATTTCGCACGGCCGCAGGTGAACCTCACCCGCTGGGGTACGATAGAGGTTGAAGCTAACGATTTCGCGACCCCCGAGTTCTCGGGCGAATAGCTTCGTGCAGCCAGTCGATCTTTCAATGGTGACACCATAGGCCGATCCGCGATAGCTGCCACGTGCAAAGCCATTGGGAAATCTTCCAAGGCTGTCCAGGAAAGCCGAGAGCTCATCTGCTTTGGTCATCTCTGCGCTCAAACCTTGGCTCTCCGTTGGTCCACCCGACGAGTTGGGCTGGTGTGTGAGGAGGCATGAAGGAATGTGTCTCGGCTCCGCGTTTCCACTGGCGAAGACGAGCTTGCCGGCTATTCGGCCGCGACGCGGCGGGGCAGCACCCAGTCGGAACGTGGATAATGGCAACTATAGCCGCCGGGATAGCGCTCCAGGTAATCCTGATGCTCCGGCTCCGCGTACCAGAAATCTCCTGCCGGCTCGACGTCAGTCACGACCTTTCCCGGCCACAGGCCGGAAGCGTCCACATCTGCGATGGTGTCCTCGGCTATCCGCTTCTGCTCTTCGTCCACGTAGTAGATCGCCGAGCGGTAGGAACTGCCGAAGTCGTTGCCCTGTCGGTTTCGTGTGGTGGGATCGTGAATCTGGAAGAAGTACTCCAGTATCCGACGATAGCTGATCATCTCGGGATCGAAGATGATTTCTATGCCCTCGGCGTGATTGCCGTGGTTGCGGTAGGTCGCGTTCGACTCGTTGCCGCCGGTGTAGCCGACGCGGGTCTCAACGACGCCAGGCAGCTTGCGGATTAAGTCCTGCATCCCCCAGAAGCAGCCACCGGCCAGAACGGCTTTCTCAGTCATCTAGATATCCTCCGCCTGGTTGAGATATGCGCCATACCCCTCGGCCTCCATTTCGGCGCGCGGGATGAAGCGCAGTGCTCCCGAATTAATGCAGTAACGCAACCCGCCCTGGTCTTCGGGGCCGTCCGCAAAGACGTGGCCAAGGTGACTGTCGCCATGCACCGAGCGAACTTCGGTGCGGATCATACCATGCGTGTCGTCCCGCAGTTCGTTGACGTTTGCCGCCTCGATCGGTCTGGTAAAGCTCGGCCAGCCGGTTCCGGAGTCGAACTTGTCGGTCGAAGAGAACAGCGGTTCGCCGGAAACGACGTCGACATAAATGCCCGGCTCCTTGTTGTCATGATATTCTCCTGTGAAGGGGCGCTCAGTACCGTGCTCCTGCGTCACGCGATACTGCGCCGGAGTGAGCTTGCTGACCGCTTCCTTCGTCTTAGCGTATTTCATCGCCTGCTCCATTATTTCGACAGTGTTGGTCCCAATTCGCGGGACGTGGCGGAGATTGCCAAGGCCGTTGTTCAGCCCTTGCACAACAAATGTAACAACAGCTGCCGCGATGCTATTGCACGAAGGTATTGGCGATACTTTCGCATGGCCTGCATGACCAGCAGGCGGTCTGGCGGGAAGGCACGGCTCAAGAATACCAGGCAGGTGCCTGGTCTCGCGCACGATTGTGGATCGGAGCGCCATTGTTGCGACCAGCATCGCATCAGGGCGCTGCCTCAGCGTTGGGAGCACCGACTCGCGCTCCGGTCATGTCTTGCGTTCCGGAGGACAGCACCACCAAAGCCGACATTCCGGGCCGCAGACGATCGAGGTCGGCTTGTCCTGGATCGAAGGTGATCTTGACCGGGATGCGTTGGACAATACGGGTGAAATTGCCAGTTGCGTTGTCAGCCGGCAGGAGCGCGAACTGTGCTCCGCTGGCAGGTGACAGGCTCTCGACGCGCCCGTTGAACTTTTTCCCGGGAATCGCATCGATCGAGATCGCTATGCTGTCTCCAATCCGCAGGCCCGCAATCTGTGTCTCCTTAAAATTGGCTACGACCCAGAAATCTTGAGACACGACCGCGACCAGCAGAGTACCCGCGCGGACATACTGCCCGACCCTGGCCTGGCGTTCAGCCACCCAACCCTCAGCGGGCGACGACACAACGGTACTCTCAAGTTCAATTTCGGCCAGCGTCAGGGCCGCCGTGGCGGCGGCGATGTCGGCCTCAAGCTGCGGGCGCTGGGTCTCAAGCACCTGCATCTGCTGCCTGGCCGCAGCCAAGTTTGCCTGGGATTCGGCGATCTTCGCGCGCGCTCGCAGGTGGTCCGCTTCCGTTTGGTCGCTTATCGACTGCGAAGCCCAACCGCCTTTGGTCAGTTTGTGAGCACGCGCGAAATCGCGCGCGGCGCGGTTGGCGTCGGCTTCCGCGCCTTGTAAGGCCGCGATCGTCTGTTCAATAACAGCGCGCTGCAGGTCGATCCGGCTGGTTAGATTGGCAAGCAACGCGCGGTGCATGGCGACACCGGCGGCAGCTTGGTCAACCCGTGCGCGATAGTCGCGATCATCAATCCGGAACAGGATGTCCCCGGCTTTCACCCCCTGATTGTCACGTACGGCAACGTCAATGATGTAGCCGCTGACCTTTGGGCTGATAGGAGTAACGTCGCCGCGTACGTAAGCATTGTCGGTCGAAGTCGAACGCAGAGCCGTCAGCCATCGTCCTGGCTGAATCGAAGTCGCCGCCGCAGCAAATACGGCCCCGCCTATCAGGAGACTGCTCAAACCAGCGCTTAACAGCTTCATGGTCGTTCTCCTCAGGTGACGTGTGGGGGTCGCAAGGGCGGCGACCGGCCGATCGCGACGGTCCCGACCGCGCCGATCAACAACACGGCGACAACCAGAAGGAATGCGTCGTTGAACGCCAGGACCCATGCCTCGCGCCTCGCAATTGAGGCCGCAACGGTGTGGGCTATCGTGCCGTCGTCGTCGACTTGCCGGTTCGCGAACGCTCCTGCGAGGGCCGTCAGACGATCAGCATCGAGCGCGTTGTAGAGTGATACATTCTCGGTAATGACGTTGGAGTGAAATTTTTCACGCTCGGTGACGAAATGGGACACCACGCCGATACCGAGAGTGACGCCGCCGAGCGTCGTCGCGTTGAAAGTAAGGGAGGCCGTCGGAAGATCAGCGGGCTTTAGCAAGGACGTGCCGACGACCATGGCCGGCGTCAGGAACAGCAACTGGCCTACCGAGAAGACCACCAGCATCAGACGGAATTGCTCGGCGGCGACGAGAGCGGTGCTGCCCACCATCAACGCCGTCCCGATCGCGCAGAGCGAAAAACCGAGCCCCATGACTACGCGCATGTCGAGACGATGCATCAACTGCCAGACCAGCGGCAATGCGAGGAGCTGCGGGATTGCCGCCCAAAGCATCAGCTCGGCCACCTCCAAGGGCCGATAGCCTTGAACGACCGCAAGAAACTGTGGAACGAGATAGGAGGTCACGACCAGGCTGACGCGAAACACCAAATTGAGCGCGATCGGGATGCCGAATTTTCGTGTGACCAGCAGCCGGGGCGACATGATCGGCAGCGGTGAGAACCGCACCAGAAACGCGAACCCGACCCACGCTGCGATCGATGCTGCTGTGCCCCAGAAAATCATTTCGTTCTCGAACCAGAAACGCCGCGTGCCCTGACTGAGCACGAGCATCAGAGTCGCCAGGGCAAGCGACAGAAGGAATACGGCGATCCAGTCGGTCTTGAGGGCCGACCAATCTGGACGTTCCTGATATGGCGCCCAGGCATGGGCCGCGAGGGCCAGCGTCGCGCCGATGCAGGCCTGGATCAGGAACAGCGCCTGCCAGCCAAGGCTGTCTTCGGCAAACCCCGCGATGACCGGTCCCAGTGAGCCAGGGAACAGAAGCACGAATGCGAGCAACGTCACGCCGAACGGAAGCCGCGGCCCGCCCGTAACCATGAAGACGGCGACGAATGCCGCCGGACCAAAACCGCCGGCCGCAAACCCCTGGATTGTGCGTAGCGCAACCATCACCTGGAGATCCGGGGCTGTGGCGCAGGCCAGCGCGGTGATGGCGAAGGTCGTGGCGCTCACCACGAGGTATCGGCCGATGCTGAGGAACTTGATGAGAGGGCCGGAGGCGACGATCCCCGCAAAACTGGCCATAGTGTAAATCGTCAAGATCCACGACACCTCGTCGGGCGTGGAAAACAGGCCCCCCTGGACGTCGGTGATATTGGTCGAGACGAACTGCGCCGACAGGCTGATGAACAATGACCCGGCCAGGCCGGCAGCAAGAAACAGCGCCTTGCTTGGTGTCAGCGCGTTCGGCGTCGTCATGACAGCCACTCTTCAAATTCGCAACGGTTGGCGATCCGCAACGCTACCGCCGAGCCGCATGGAGTCCATTGTATGAAGGTGTCGCCAATACCTTGGGATTGGTTGGCGCAGTGCTGTGCAAATGGCGCCTTTGAAGTTCTCAGGCCGTCCCGGGTTGGCGAGAAGCCATTTGGCCGCCACGTAGCCGCCGCTGCCCGGCAAACAGACTGACGTGATCTTCCCATCGTCGATGCCTATGAGCGAGGAACGGCTACTTACCGGCGAGCCGACCCAAAAGTATCGCCGATACCATCGGGCAATAGATTTTGTCTCCGTCCAGAGTGATCTCTGCAGGCAGCAACCGCAGGGACATAGGAGAACATCGTGTTGGCATTCCATCCCTGACACGTCGCGACTTGCTTGCCATCGCAGCTAGCGGGGCCGCTCAGCCCCCCACCCCGGACAACTCGTCATGAACCAGGAGATCAACCATGCCCCATAAGATCGCTGTTCTGGTCGGAAGCCTCCGCACCGGTTCGCTCAACCGAAAGGTAGCGGAGTTGCTTGTCCGGATAAGTCCTAATGACCTCAGCCTGGAGATTGTCGGTATAGGAGATCTGCCGCTCTACAATGAAGATCTCGACGAGAACGCGCCGCGGGAGTGGCAGGCTTTCCGTGAACGGATCAAAGCATCAGATGCCATCCTATTCGTCACACCGGAGTATAACCGTTCCGTTCCGGGAGCGCTTAAGAACGCGATTGACGTTGGCTCCCGTCCATATGGCGCGAGTGTTTGGGACGGAAAACCGGGAGGGGTGATCACGGCATCACCGGGCGCAATCGGAGGATTTGGGGCCAATCACCACCTCCGCCAGATGTTCGTTTTCCTCAACGTGCTGGTTATGCAGCAACCTGAAGCCTACTTGAGCCACGCAAGCGAAATGTTCGATGAGAGTGGCGCGCTGGTACATGAGAGGTCTCGAGAATTTCTCACCAGTTTCCTCGACGCGTACGCCAAGTGGGTGACTAAGTGTCTTAGTCATGCTGACCTCGACCAGAAACGCCTGAGTTTGCCGACGACCCGATTCCGCGTCAGTGCTTGAAAGCGCTGGTGGACGCGATATCGGCGCGTGGCCCAGGGCGCGCAATTCCCGATCGGATCGATCCGCGCGATCTCAGCGTCCAGACTCTGTCCCTCGAGGCGTGAATGGACTGAAATCGTCAGGCGGTGCCATCTGCCGGTAGTCGGGGAAGGACAGATCGGTCCTGCCTAGCTCGCTAACTTCGGCTAACCTGCATTCGAAACGCATCTTTACTTCGAGAAACCAATACAAACGTATGGCCGATACCAACGTTCAATAGATTTGCTTCGCTCGATATCTAATATTCGCATCCGATCATTTCCTAGGATGACAGAGAGGACGTCATGTCAGCAATATCGCTAACGCCTACTCGACGCGAACTCCTTGCCGTCACGGCGGCCGCCGGAGCGCTCAGCGTGATCCCAAAGAGGCTGCGCGCCGCCGGGAGCGAACCGATCCGCCCCTTTGTGGTCAGCGTCCCGCAAGGGGAGATCGACGAGCTCCGCCGGCGCATTGCCGCGACCCGCTGGCCCACCAAAGAACTCGTCAACGATCGGTCGCAGGGCGTGCAACTGGCGACGTTGCGGGCGCTCGCCCGCTACTGGACGAGCGAGTACGACTGGCGCAGGTGCGAGGCACGACTGAACGCACTGCCGCAGTTCACCACCGAGATCGACGGGGTGGATATCCACTTCATCCACGTCAGGTCCCGGCATGAGAACGCGTTGCCGCTGATCATGACACATGGCTGGCCCGGCTCAATCATCGAGCTCCTCGATACCGTCGCTCCCCTGACCGACCCGACCTCACATGGTGGCAATCCCGAGGACGCATTCCACCTCGTGCTGCCGTCCTTGCCTGGCTACGGCTTCTCCGGCGAGCCAACCGAACTCGGCTGGGGGTCCGGCCGCATCGCACGCGCGTGGGCGGAGCTGATGAACCGCCTCGGCTACACGCGCTACGTCGCCCAAGGGGGCGACGTAGGCGCCAACGTGACCGACGCGATGGGCCGCCAAGGGCCCGAAGGGCTGATCGGCATCCACGTCAACTTGCTCTCCGGGGCGTTCGCCCTCAAGGACCGACTGCCGGCGGGATCCGAGGAGGAACAAGCGGCGCTCAAAGCGCTCGAGGCGTTCACGACGGACGGCTTCGGCTACTTCCTGGAGCAATCCACCCGGCCGCAGACGATCGGCTTCTCTTTGCTGGATTCACCCGTCGGGCTGGCTGCCTGGATGCTCGACCACGACACGGACAGCTATTACAAGATGTCCCGCGCGTTCGTCGACGGCGAGCCCGTGGGCGGTCTCACCCGGGAAGGCATCGTCGACAACATCACGCTGTACTGGTTGACGGGCACCGGCGCGACGGCGGCCCGGTGGTACTGGGAGTTCGGACGGTTCCTGGCCGAAGCCCGTGCGAGCGGCGAGGCGCGTCCGGCGGTCAAGGTTCCCGTCGGCTTCACAACGTTCCCCGGCGAGATCTGGGCTGCCCCACGTAGTTGGGTCGAGGCAGTCTATCCCAACCTCGCTTACTTCAACGAGGTCGACAAAGGCGGGCACTTCGCCGCCTGGGAAGAACCGCAGCTCTTCTCGGCCGAACTGCGCGCGGCCTTCAGGTCGCTTCGGCCGGCAGACTGATCACCGGCTCCGGCCCACGGACGAAAGGATCTCCACATGAAAACGACTCGACCGATGGTCGTCGTAGCAGCGGCATTGTTCGTCGGAAGCGGTTTGCCGTTGGACAGGGCGCAGGCGCACCAGGCTGCCCATTGGCGCACCGATCTGCTGCCGCACGAAGCGGCGGCCTCAGCGTTTATCACGACCGGGGGCACGCAGGGCACGGCTCGCGGCGAAACCGTCACCGTCATTGCGCACGAGGCTATCCCAGACGTGCCAGGGAAGCGCCTGGTCAGCCTTGTCGTCGACTACCAGCCTGGGGCGGGCTCGGCCGCGCACCATCATGCCCGTTCGGCCTTCATCTACGCCTATGTCATCTCGGGTGCCGTCCGGAGCCAGGTCGATGACGAGCCCGTCCGTGTCTACCGGGTCGGCGAGACGTGGTTCGAGAAGCCGGGCGCCCATCATCGGGTGAGCGCCAACGCCAGTGACATCGAGCCGGCGCGGCTGCTCGCCGTATTCATCGTCGATGCGGCGGATGAGCAGTTGGTGACCCCCGACCCTGAATGAAGGAACCGGACGGAAGGACATGATTCATGTCTCAGCGGACGAACTACTATGCGGCCTCGCCGGGTGGGATGAAGGCGCTCGGCACTGCTTACACACATGTTCGCCAGTCGGGGCTCCCCTCGCGGCTCGTTGATCTCGTGTTCCTGCGCGTCTCGCAGATAAACGGATGCGCCTACTGCATAGACACGCATTCGCGCGATCTCCTCAAGGCCGGACTGCCTGTGGAGCGCCTTGTTCTGGTCGCCGCATGGCGGGACGCCGGCAGCCTTTTCGACGAGCAGGAAAGGGCCGCGCTCGCCTGGTCGGAAGTTGTAACCCGGCTCGGCGATGAGGGTGTTGTGGACAGCGCGTTCGAGGCAGTGGCTGCAGTCTTTGGCGAGAAGCAGTTGGTCGACCTGACGATCGCGGTCGGTCTTATGAATGCCTACAACCGAATAGCGATCAGCTTCCGTGCAACACCAACGGCGCTCGCTGCCTGATCAATCCAGCCAACACATCCATCACGTGAAAACAACGAAGGAGGTTCTCATGAAGACGGCTCGAATGATGGCGGCAGCAGCGATGATCGTCGCAAGCGCCTGGGCGCATCAAACGGCGCAAGCGCAGTTTGCAGATCTCAAACGCACCAACCTCATGCAACACGATCTGAGTGTCCCGGGGCGCGAGGTCATCCAGGTGCGCGTCGACTTCCCTCCCGGGGCACTTGCCGCCAAGCACAGCCATCCGGGTGAAGAGCTCGTCTATGTCGTCGAAGGCGCGCTTGAGTATGAGCTCGAGGGCAAGCCGCCAATAACGGTCAAGGCCGGCGAGGTGCTGTTCATCCCCTACGGAACCCCGCATGCGGTGAAAAACGTCGGTAGCGGCGACGCGGCGGAACTCGCCACCTACATCGTTGAAAGGGGCAAGCCGCTTGCCATGCAGGGGAACTGAACGATCCCACATCATCAAACAGAGGAGACCGACATGAACACCATGACTCAAGTGCGCAGCGCAGCTGAAATCGAAAACGCGCAACCCGTCGACCTGAAATTCGAGGTGACTGCTATCCCCGTCGCGGACGTCGAACGCGCCAAGCGCTTTTACAGCAATCTGGGATGGAGGCTCGACGGCGACTTCGCCGTCGGCGACAACTTCCGGGGCATACAGTTCACGCCTCCAGGTTCCCCTGCCTCGATTCACTTCGGCAAGGGAGTAACGCCGGCCGCGCCAGGCTCGGCGAGCGGGCTCTTTCTCGTTGTTTCCGATATCGAGGCGGCGCGCGCCGAACTCGTGAGCCGCGGCGTCGACGTGAGCGACATCTTCCACGTCGAAGGCCCTGGGCATCCGCCCATGCCCGGTGCGGATCCGGAGCGGCGCAGCTATCACACCTACGCCACGTTCAAGGACCCGGACGGCAACACCTGGCTGTTGCAGGAGATAACCAACCGCTTCCCGGGCCGCATTGACTCGAACACGACGAGTTTCGCCTCCGCCTCCGATCTGGCGGACGCGATGCGGCGCGCGTCGGCAGCTCACGGCGAGCACGAGAAACGCAACGGCGGTCAGCGGGACGAGAACTGGCCAGATTGGTATGCCGAGTACATGGCGGCGGAGCAGGCCGGCAAGGAGCTGCCCTGGTGAGCAGCCGCTACCGTGTGATCGAGATGCACTCTCGCACTCTCACGGCCGCAACATCACTAGAGGGCCAGGCGCCCTACTCGTAACAGGGCAGTTGTGGAGAACCGATACCATCGTCTCATGGACCTTTGCTCAGGGCGGGCGCCATACTAAGCGCGCGAGTTGCACGCTCCGCCCCTGGCTTGGGTAATTCGTACCATCTGGAAGCGCCCGCGTGGCCGAAGCCGCTAAACCGAATGCCGTTTCGCTTGAGAGGTGACGATCCCACGGAGACACTCCACAGAGGCCGGGCCATGAAGTCGCATTCTTCAGAGATCGCAATTC
>NZ_RZSU01000116.1:0-18317 GCF_003997585.1 Mesorhizobium sp. M5C.F.Cr.IN.023.01.1.1
ACCAGCGGCAACTCGGCCAGCATCCTTGCCGCCGCCGAACAAGCGCGCATGATGGACATGACGGTGATCAGCCTGACCGGCGACACCGGCGGCAAGCTCAAGCCGCTCTCCGACATCCTGCTCAACGTGCCCTCGACCTCGACACCGATCATCCAGCAGGGGCATCTTTGTCTCTATCATCATCTGTGCGAAATGGTCGAAGCGCGCCTCTGTGATGGCTGACAGGGACGCTGTCACGACCTTGCAGCCGTATCCGCTCGAAGAGCCGGGGCTCTGGGTCGAACGGATCGGTACTGCGGCCTTTCCAACTGACACGCCGGCGCTGTTCCTCGACCGCGACGGCACCATCAACGTCGATAGCGGCTATCCCAGCGATCCGGCTGACATAGTGCTGCGGCCGGAGATGCTGCCGGTGATCCGAACGGCCAACATTGTCGGCCTTCCCGCCATCCTCGTCTCCAATCAATCTGGCATCGCTCGGGGCTATTTCGGCTGGCCGGATTTCGCCGCAGTCAATGCCCGGCTGCTAGCGCTTCTCGAAGCGCAGAATTGCCGGATCGATCTGGTGCTCGCCTGCGCCTACCATTCGAGCGGGACGGGTGAACTCGCAGTAGGTGACCATCCGATGCGCAAGCCCAATCCGGGCATGCTTCTGCGCGCCCGCGATCTGCTGGGCGTGGATATCAGCCGATCGATCATCGTCGGCGACAAGGCTGATGACATGGAAGCCGGACGGCGAGCCGGGCTATGCGAAGGCTGGCTGGTGCACGGCAGATCCAATCGGACTTCTGGCGATGGTATGTTCGCGACGCGCAAACTGACGACCAGCAACGACCACAGCAAACTCTGCGAGACCATCGCCGAACTCGGCAGGGATTAGGTTCTCATTTCCCTGAAAGCCACCAGGCCTTCGTCCTTGACGCGACGGATGGTCAGTGCAGTGCGCACCGTGTCGACATTCGGCGCCGAGGCCAGATCCTCGATGACGAAGGTCTGGAAGGCGCCGAGGTCGCTCGCCACGCAATGCAGCAGGAAGTCGGATTCGCCCGATACCATCCAGGCGTCGCGCACGATCGGCCAACCGCGGGTGCGTTCGGCGAAGGTTTTCAGCTCCGCATCGGCCTGGTGATGCAGGCCGATGAGGCAGAAGGCGACGACATCAAGGCCGAGCGCCGGCGCATTGAGCAGCGCGCGATAGCCGCGGATGATGCCGGTCTCTTCCAGCCGCCTGACACGGCGCAGGCATGGCGGCGCCGAAATGCCGACGCGGCCGGACAGCTCAACATTGGTCATTCGCCCGTCGTGCTGAAGCTCGCGCAGGATCTTCCAGTCGATGGCGTCGAGATCGGCTTTGAGCGGCATGGATACCTTTCTGCGTTTCACGCAAGAATCTTTCGTGATTTTGTAATTAAACCACTTCGGTGTCCATTCCATCCCTTCAGAGACCGTTTGGAGACTCTACTCTGGCGGCCATCTGATGGCGTTTTCTGCGCTTCCGGTGCTCACGGACCAGCGCATGACCCCGGAAACCGATTTCGGTTTCCGGAAAGGATCATGCGCAAATGCAAAGTGTTAGAGCGTCTTTTGCGCGTCCAATTAGACGCGCAGCACTCTAATGTCCGCTGCGCTCCGGTTCTCGAAACCACCACCATATGACTCGCCGGAGCAAATTTCGAAACAGTCGCTAAGTCGGTGATTTTCGGACAGTCACCGCGCAAGATGTTCATGGATCGTCTGTTTGTGCGGAAGCTTTCCGGGGACGACGGCGCGGTCGTCTTGCTGGCGTCGCCTGCAACACCTAGATTAGGGGCCGATATCGATCCCTGTGCCGGACGCTTCATTCGCGTCCGGTTGTTGTGAAAGCCCGTCCATGACCACCAAGCACGCGCCTGTTCTCATCATCGGCTCCGGTCCCGCCGGCTATACGGCGGCAATCTACGCCGCCCGCGCCCTGCTGAAGCCGATGCTCGTCGCCGGCCTGCAGCAGGGCGGTCAGTTGATGATCACCACTGATGTCGAAAACTATCCGGGCTTCGCCGATCCGATCCAGGGTCCGTGGCTGATGGAACAAATGCTGAAGCAGGCCGAGCATGTCGGCACCGACGTCATCAACGACATCATCACTGAGGTCGACCTCAATGTGCGGCCGTTCCGCGCCAAGGGCGATTCCGGCACCACCTATACGGCCGACGCGCTGATCATCGCCACCGGCGCGCAGGCGAAATGGCTGGGTATCCCGAGCGAACAGACCTTCATGGGCTTCGGCGTATCGGCCTGCGCCACCTGCGACGGCTTCTTCTATCGCGGCAAGGATGTCGCCGTGATCGGCGGCGGCAATTCGGCGGTGGAGGAGGCGCTCTATCTTTCCAATCTGGCAAAGAGCGTGACGGTCATCCACCGGCGCAGCGACTTCCGCGCCGAGCGCATCCTGAGCGAGCGGCTATTCAAGAAGGACAATATCCGCGTCATCTGGGACACCGTCGTCGACGAGATCACCGGTCAGTCCGGCAATATGCCGCTGCCGCCTTCGGTGGAGGGACTGAAGCTGCGCAATCTGGTGACCGGCCAGGAGATGCATCTGACGGTCGACGGCGTATTCGTGGCGATCGGCCATGCGCCGGCGGTTGAGCTGTTCGCTGGCAAGCTGAAGCAGAAGCCGAACGGCTATCTGTGGACGGCGCCGGATTCGACCTGCACCGACGTGCCGGGCGTGTTCGCCGCCGGCGACGTGACCGACGACATCTATCGCCAGGCAGTGACGGCGGCGGGGCTCGGCTGCATGGCCGCGCTCGAGGCGGAAAAGTACCTCGCCGGGATCGAAGTTCACCGCGAAGCGGCGGAGTAAGGAAGCGGCCGAGAAAAGCCGCGCAAAAGCCTGATTTTTCATTCAAACGCCAAAAAACAGAGCGAGGGGCATCATGGCGTTGGACTGGGACAAGCTACGCGTGTTTCACGCTGCGGCGGAAGCTGGGTCGTTCACCCATGCCGCCGAGACACTGCATCTGTCGCAATCGGCGATCTCGCGGCAGGTCAGCGCGCTCGAACATGACGTCGGCGTGCCGCTGTTCAATCGCCATGCCCGCGGCCTGGTGCTGACCGAGCAGGGTGAGATGCTGTTCCGCACGGCGCATGACGTGCTGATGAAGCTGGAGACGATCAAGTCGCGGCTGACCGAGGCCAAGGATCGGCCCTCCGGCGTGCTCAGGGTGACGACCACGGTCGGGCTCGGTGCCGGCTGGCTGACCGAGCGCGTGCAGGAATTCATCGAGCTCTATCCCGAGATCAGCCTGCAGTTGATCCTGGCGAACGAGGAACTCGACCTCACCATGCGCCGGGCGGACTGCGCGATCCGGCTGCGCCAGCCGCAGCAGCCTGATCTCATCCAGCGCCGGCTGTTCACCGTGCATTTCCATCTCTACGCCGCGCCTTCTTACGTCAACAAGTATGGCAAGCCGGCGTCGATCGCCGAGTTGAAGAGCCATCGCATCGTAACCTTCGGCGTGCCGGTGCCGGCGCATTTGTCGGAATTGAACTGGCTGGAAACGGTCGGCGATTTCGAAGGCGGGCAAAGGGTGCCGACGCTGCAGATCAACGACATATTGTCGATAAAGCGCGCGGTACAGGGTGGCGCCGGCATCGCCATGCTGCCCGACTATGTGGTCAGCAAGGACTCAGGGCTGGTGCAATTGCTGCCGGAGACCGAAGTGCCGTCCTTCGACACCTATTTCGCTTATCCCGATGCGATGAAGAACCAAGCGAAACTGCACGTCTTCCGCGATTTCATTATCGCCAAGGCCCGAAGCTGGTCGTTCTAACCTTCAGAAAATCGCTTCCCGCCTTGCACCGCGACGATCATCTCTTACTGGCCGCGCCATGGGGTCAGGCGGGGCAGCCAGCCTGGGACGGCGCGGCGGTAGGCCGCGTAGCCGGCGC
Source organism: Mesorhizobium sp. M5C.F.Cr.IN.023.01.1.1 (assembly GCF_003997585.1). Lineage (NCBI taxonomy): Bacteria > Pseudomonadati > Pseudomonadota > Alphaproteobacteria > Hyphomicrobiales > Phyllobacteriaceae > Mesorhizobium > Mesorhizobium sp. M5C.F.Cr.IN.023.01.1.1. The sequence continues at coordinate 3,934 of NZ_RZSU01000116.1, forward strand.
CATAGCGGCGGGCAAGCGTCGGTTCCTCGTAGAACTTCACGAACGAGACCATGGCGATGGCGGCGATAGTGGCATAGGCGACGAGAGCCCAGCTCGAAAACAGCAGTGCCTGGCCAAGGATGATCGACAGCACCGCCACATACATCGGGTTGCGGACATGGCGGTAGATACCACCGACCACCAGTTTCTCAGTCGGCGCGACCGGGGCGGGCGTGCCCAGGCCTTCGAAAGCAAAACGGGCGAAGGCATGAAGCAGCAAGGCCGCTGCGACGACAATCAGGACCCAGCCGACCGGGACCAAGCCGAGCTGGGTCGACCATGGCAGACGATAGCGATCGGTCAACAGCCAGGGCAGCAATCCCGCGACCATGCCGGGCGCTGCGATGAAGAATAGCGCGCTGCCGGCGATCGCCTGACGTGTCCTCATCGAGGCTTCCTTCTAGAGCGACGCCCCGTCCAATTGGACGCACAAATACGCTCTAGCACTTGAAATCTACGCATCGTGCTTTCCGAAAAGCAATTCCTATCTCGGGCCGATGCGGCTGCTGCAAAAATAAACGCGTATTGCCTGATTCGACGTCATTCGTTGTTTTTGCGTTCCGGGCCGAGAATTGGCTCTGATTCGCTATTTCCCAATGATCTTTGCCTGGCTGTAGACCGCATTTCGACGATTCTGCTGGTCCTATGAGGCCAAGGAATGGGTTAGACCACAGCCTGTGTCATTTTGCATGCGTGTGTTGCAAAATAGATGCTTGTTTCTTGAGCATGATGAGCACATATATAGATCATCTCAGGGCGCGTTCTCCTCCCATTAGCGCCCTCGAGTGTTCCCCTCTGGAGGTTAGCCCTAACAGGCACTTCCAATCAAACTCAGCCGGATCTTCATTGATCCGGCTTTTTTGTTGCCCGAAACATGCTGGCGCTGAGGGAAAGCCGACCGAAATTGTCACGTAACAGTGACATGTAACCTCAGGTAACCTGTCACAGGCGCCCAGCATCGACTAAGCAGATCATAGGACGCGGTGTGGTTCGTGCGGGAGATGGGGGCATCACTCGGGCGATCCGGGCTCAGGCGGCTACCGCGTCCGAACCATTCCTCCGCTGAGGCCGTCAGGCGCTGGCGGCATGTGCGGCGGACCTGCCGTTTCGCCTCCCACGAAGACGGTCCGCAAGAGAACGGCGTCCGGATCATTCCGGACGCCGTTTCCTTGTGTTCTGCAGCCTGCGATGGCGCCAAAATCCAGTGTCAGGCGGCCTTGCCATTGGCGTTCAACGCCTCGTCGGCCAGGCGGCCGGTGAGTTCGGCCATGTGGTCGAAGACGGCGCGATAGCTGGCCACGCCCGCGGTAGCCGAACGCAGCTCGATGATCAGGTCGCCGATCTCGGCCTGCGGCATGGTCGCCTCGACGACATCCCATCCCGGCCAGCCGGGCCGCGCATCGTAGCCGAGGATCTGGCCGCGCCGCTGCGGGATCAGGGCGATGATCCTCGACGTGGCGTCGGACGGTGTGACGATCTCGACCTTCATAACCGGTTCGAGCAGCACTGGCGAGCAGGCGGCCATGCCTTCCTTCATCGCCAGCTTCGCCGCCATCTGGAAGGCCATGTCCGACGAATCAACGGCATGATAGGAGCCGTCGGACAGGTTGACGGCGACATCGACCACCGGAAAGCCGAGCGGGCCGGATTTCAGATAATCACGCACGCCGGTCTCGACCGACTGGATGTAGGTTTTCGGCACGGCGCCGCCGGTGATGGTATCGGTGAACTGGAAGCCGGAACCGCGCGGCAGCGGCTTGATCTCGATCACAACGTCGCCGAACTGGCCATGGCCGCCCGACTGCTTCTTGTGGCGGCCACGCTGCTGCGCCGTTTTGCGGATCGTCTCGCGATAAGGCACGGCCGGCGCATGGCCTTCGACCGGGATCTGGTTCTTGCCCTCCAGCCGCTCGCGCACGACACGCAGATGCATCTCGCCATGGCCCGACAGCACGGTTTCGGCCGAATCCTGATTGTGGCGCAGGCTGAGCGAGGGGTCTTCTTCGGCAAGTCGCTGGATGGCTGCCGACATCTTCACTTCGTCTTTGCGTTCCTTCGGGCGCAGCGCGAAGGCAAAGACCGGCTGCGGCGGGATCAGCGTGACCAGTGGCTTGATGCCGCCCTTTGCCGAGCTCAAGGTCTGACCGGTCGTGACGTCGTCCAGCTTGCCGAGCGCGACCGTGTCGCCGGCCCTGGCCGAGGTGAGCTTGGTCTGGTCCTTGCCGAGCATTTTATAGATGCCGGAGACTTTTGCCGTGGTGCCATTCGAAAGGAAGAGCTCGGAGGCGTCGGCAAGCTGGCCGGACAGGATGCGCGAGACCGACAGCTTGCCGCCATGCGCGGTGTGAATGGTCTTCATCACCTGGACCACGGTCGCATTGCCATCAGGTGCACCAAGGCGCTTGCGGGTCGCCTCGACGTCGGGCGCGTCGTGGCGGATCGTCTTCAACAGGCGCAGCACGCCATTGCCCTTCTCGGCGGTGCCAATCAGCACCGGCGTCACCGCGCCGTCACGCAGATCGGCGGCGAGGTCGTCGAAAATCGCGTCCTTCGGCGGCTCAATCTCTTCGAGAAGCTGCTCCATCAACTGGTCGTCATGATCGGCGAGCGTCTCCAGCATGGAAAAGCGCGCCTCCAGTTCGCGCGCCTTGTCGTCGCTGGGAATCTGGGCGACCTCGCTTTCGGCATATTCGCGATAAATATAGGCGCGCTCCAGAGCGAGATCGATCGAGCCGATGACGACGCCGTTCTTGCGCAGCGGAATCTGGCGAAGCAGCAACGGCACCGAGCTTGCCGGCTGCAGCATCTTCAGGGTGTCGCGCACGCCCGATATCGCCTTATCGACCTTGTTGAGGAACATGATGCGCGGCACGCCGAGATCGTCGAGCTTGCGCATGATCAGCTGCAGGGCAGGGATCTTCTTCTCGTCGGCTTCGGCGACGACAACGGCGATGTCGCAGGCGGCGAGGACCGGCTCTGCCTCGAAGGAGAATTCGATGGAGCCGGGACAATCGACGAAAGTGAGTTGCTCGCCCATGAATTCGGTGGTCGCAAACGTCGCCTCGACGCTCATAGCGTGGGCGCGTGCCTCGGGCGAATGATCGGAAACGGTGTTTCCCGAGGAAACGGGATTCTGGCGGGGAATGGCGCCCATGCGGGCCAATATGGCTTCGAGAAGTGTCGTCTTACCGCTTGCAAAGGGACCGACTATGGCAATGCATTTCGGTCCCGTGCGTCGTCCTCCGGCGCGAGTTCCCATGACTGACCTCCACTCAGGCGTTTCCCTGGGAGCGGCGGCCGGCCTGTCGACCGTCGCGGGCGGGGCTTTTTTCAGTTTGCCACCTACCCAAAGGCATCGTCCCACGGGTTAGCCGGGAGGGCAAGGGATTTGAGGATCGCCTGATGTCGTAGATGTTGAGCCGTGATCGGCGAAGCCGTCGGATGCGAGCCCAGCCTCCCATCAAATCCCGCGACAAAGCCCGTCGCCGAACAGCCGCAAAAGCGGTTGCGCCATGATGGTTATCGGACGAAAGTGCCCGCTTCTTGCGGCAAAAAGGACCGGCCGTCGCCGACCGATCCGCCATCAGCTTGAGGACTCGCGACGATGAAGATCATTGCCTGCGGCAGCGTGCCGACCGCCATTGCGCCGGAAAAGTACTTCACCGGCCGCGTGTGGCAGACGCCGATCATCGAGAAGGAAGCGCCAGCGCGGCTGCGCGCCATCATGGTCAGTTTCGAGCCCGGCGCGCGTACCCACTGGCATACGCATCCGCTGGGCCAGACGCTTTATGTCATATCAGGCGCCGGCCTCGCGCAAAGCTGGGGCGAGCCGGTACAGGCGTTCAGGGCCGGCGACGTCATTTCGTTCGCGCCTGATGAAAAGCATTTGGCACGGCGCCGGTCCAAAATCGGCGATGGCGCATATCGCCATGCAGGAGGCGCTCGACGACGTCCATGCCGACTGGCTGGAAATGGTGACAGACGAGCAGTATGGCGGCTGAGGCTTTTGAGCCCACCAAACCCGACTGCGAGCCGGGTCTGGTGTTCGAGATGCGCCTGATCAGGTCAGCGAGGCGGTGAAGCGCTGGATGCGCGTGCAGGCCTCTTCGAGCAACGCCTCCGACGTGGCATAGGAGATTCGGAAGTTGGGGCCGAGGCCGAAGGCCGAACCGAACACGACCGCTACGCCCTCGGCCTCGAGCAGCTCCGAGCAGAAGGCTTCGTCGCCGTTGATCACCTTGCCGGCTTTGGTCTTCTTGCCGATCAACTGGGCGCAGGACGGATAGACGTAGAAAGCACCTTCGGGTGACGGACATGTGATGCCGCGCGCCTGATTGAGCATCGACACGACGAGATCGCGCCGAGCCTGGAAGATCGCCTTGTTTTTCGCGATGAAATCCTGCGGACCGTTCAGCGCCTCCACCGATGCCCACTGGGCGATGGTGCAGGCGCCGGAGGTCTGCTGGCCCTGTATCATATCCATCGCCTTGATCAGCGCCACGGGCCCGGCCGCATAGCCGATGCGCCAGCCAGTCATGGCATAGGCCTTCGAGACGCCATTCATGGTCAGCGTGCGCTCATAAAGCTTCGGCTCGACCTCGGCGATGGTCTTGAAGACGAAGTCACCATAGATCAGGTGCTCGTACATGTCGTCGGTCAGCACCCAGACATCGGGATGCTTCAACAGCACGTTGGCCAGAGCGCGCAATTCAGCCTCGGTGTAGGCGGCGCCCGACGGGTTCGACGGTGAGTTCATCAACAGCCATTTGGTGCGCGGCGTAATCGCCTTTTCCAACGCCGCCGCCGTCAGCTTGAAGCCGTTGTCGATGGAGGTGTCGGCAAATGCCGGGGTGCCGCCGCAGATCGCTACCATCTCGGGATAGCTGACCCAGTACGGCCTCGGAATGATGACCTCGTCGCCGGGATTCAGCGTCGCCATAAAGGCATTGAATAGGATCTGCTTGCCGCCGGTGCCGACGATGGTCTGCTCCGGCCGGTAGTCGAGATTGTTCTCGCGCTTGAATTTTTCGACGATCGCCTCGCGCAGCGGCACGATGCCCGAAACCGGAGGATATTTCGTTTCGCCGCGGCGGATAGCCTCGATCGCAGCGTTCTTGATGTTGTCCGGCGTGTCGAAGTCGGGTTCGCCGGCACCCAACCCGATCACGTCGCGGCCGGCGTTTTTCAGCTCGCGTGCTTTCTGCGTCACCGCGATAGTCGCGGAAGGCTTTACGCGGGAAAGGACGTCAGCAAGAAAGGCCATGACGATGTTATCTCCTTGGGGATGCAGGCGGTCCATCTCGCCGCGGCGCTTCTCATGTCGCATCATTCCGCCAAGCGCAAGCACTGTCGGATGAGCCAGATCTCAAATCCCCGGCAAATTCGGCAACAATAAATTCACCTACAGGCGGTAAAACCCCGAGTGGCTGGATCACGATCCATTCCGCCAGTCTCGCAGAGCGAGGAACCGTGTCGCGCAGCATCGAGCATGTCCATATCGTCCGTCATGACGACGGCACCGCCAGCGGTGTCTGGGGCATCTATACGCTGCAGAGCGCTTTCCAGCCGATCTTCGCCTTCAGCAACGGCAAATTGTCCGTCACCGGATTCGAGGGGCTGATCCGGCCGTTCCGCGACGGCGAGCCGCAGTCGCCGGTGAGCTTTTTCAACACCTGTCCAACGGTCGACCGCCTGCATATCGAGGCGCTGACAAGGACGCTGCATCTTTTGAACGCCGGCGCCTGCCTGCCGCAAGAGGCATCTATTTTCATTAACTTCGACCCGTCGGTGTTCACCGATCGCAGCATCGCCGACAAGGCGCTGCGCGACATGCGGCTGGTGCTGCATGAGGCTGAGATCGATGCGAACCGGGTCGTCTGCGAGGTGACCGAGCAGAAATCGGCGTCGCAGGAAACGCTCTACAATTTCGTCGAGGCACTCAGGGCCAACGGATTTCGCATAGCGGTCGACGACTACGGCGCCGACGAGTCCGACATCAACCGCATCAAGGAGCTCAGGCCGGACATCGTCAAATTCGATGCCCACTGGATCATGCAACTGATGGAGTCCGGCGCCGGTTTCGCACTGCTGACCGCGATGGTGGCAAGTTTCGAACAGCAAGGCATCCGCACCGTGTTCGAGGGCATCGAGGAGAGCTGGCAGCTTGAACTGGCTGAGAAATCGGGAGCCTCGATGGTGCAGGGATTCGCGCTGGCGCGCCCGGAGCTTGCGCCGACCAGCTTTCACGTCTTCGGCAAGGACAGGCAGATGCCGGTGGCAGTGCCCGATGCCGACGAGGCGCCTGCGACTGTCTCGCCTTCGCCGAGGCCGAAACGGGCTTTCGGACGCAAGGTGGTGCCATGACCGGGCGGCCCGACAGGCGGCGCAATGTCGGCGAGGCAATCTTTGCCGACGAGGTCGGTATCGAATACGGCGTCTATGGCGCGTTCCGGCTGAGGAGCGCCTACCAGCCGATCTTCGCGCCGCGCGGCAGGTTTTTGAAGGCCGTCGCTGTCGAAGGCCTGATCGAGCCGCACCGCGCCGGCAGGTCGGTCGCGCCACGCGTATTTTTCGAGGGCGTACCCGTGGCGGATCGCCTGTTCGTCGAGACGATGTGCCGGGTGCTGCATCTCCGGAACTTCCGCAACATCGGCGTCGACGGGCTCGACCTATTCTTCAACTACAATCCGCTGATCAACGATGACCCCGGGCGAGCGCTGGCTGAGATCAGGCTTATGACCAGGCATCTCGCCGAGTTCGATCTGTACCCCGGCATGCTGGTCTGCGAAATCACCGAACAGGCGGCCGACGACAAGGTGCTCGTCAGCCTGGCCCGCGAGATGCGGCGTGACGGCGTTCGCATCGCCATCGACGATTTCGGGACCGGGCATTCGACGGAAGAGCGGGTTGCGCTTGTCCAGCCCGACATCGTCAAGATCGACGGCACCTGGTTCGCGGAATTCTGTCGCCATGCCGCCGCCGAACGATTTTTCCGGCCGCTGGTCTCCGCGTTGCACGACCGCGGCACCAAGGTGCTGGTCGAAGGCATCGAGCAATCCACGCATCTGCGCGTGGCACTGGACGGCGGCGTCGACCTGATGCAGGGTTTTTACCTTGCCCGGCCGGCGCTGGCCGGCACGAACTTCGACGAGGAGCCGCTGCCCATCGACAGGCTGCTTGGCAGGGACAACAACGTCGTGCCGTTGTTTGGGTGATCTATCAGCGGCGCTGATGGTTGCGCCAAAACAAATCACTGGATGAAGCCCTCGCTGCCAGGATAATTGCCGGTAAAGGCGGCTCCCGAGGGGAGCGGCGATGGGAGCAAAAATGACCACACTCTATGGAATGATCGACAGCGGCAATTGCTACAAGCCGCGGCTGTTGATGGCCAAGCTCGGCATCCCTTTCACCAATGTCGAGGTGAGCTCGCACACCGGCGACACGCGCAAGCCCGACTATGTCGCCAAGAACCCGAACGCCATGGTGCCGCTGCTCGAGCTTGACGACGGCAGGCGGCTTGCCGAATCCAACGCCATCCTGCTTTACCTCGCCGAAGGCACGCGGTTCCTGCCGGCCGACAGATACGGGCGGGCGCTGGCCTATCAGTGGCTATTCTTCGAGCAGTACAGCCACGAACCCTATATCGCGGTGCGCAAGGCGCTGCTCACCTTTCCCGAACGGGCCAAGGATGCGACGCCGGAACGGCTGGCGGTGACGCTGGAGCGCGGCAACAAGGCGCTCGGCGTAATGAACAAGCATCTGGCGGGCAGTGCGTTCTTTGCCGGTGAGGCATTCAGCGTCGCCGACATCGCGCTCTACGCCTATACGCATACGGCCGAGATGGGCGGTTTTCAGCTCGACGCCTATCCGGCGGTGGCGGCCTGGCTGAAACGAGTGGAGGCCGATCCGGGGCATGTGCCGATGGAGTGGCTGCCCTGATTTACTGGCGCACGTTGCGATTTTCTGAGCAATGTTGACGATTAGCGAAAGCTTCGGCGAAGGACGCCGCATCGCCGGTTTCGCTAACCGTCAGCGTCTGAATCGAGGCAAACAAAAAGGCGGGACAAAATCCCGCCTTCCATGCTTGGTAGCCTGATCGGGAGCGTTTGGTCCGGGCCGGCAGCAATCTGCTGCTTCGGCTTGTCGGGGTTTTTCGCTCCGGTGCGCTTCTCGCGCGACCGTCAGTACATCCGTGACTTGCCGCGCGCCCCGAGCTATCGCCCGGCGCGCGCCATTCGCAAAATCAGGCTGCCTTGCTCAGAGATCCAGCGGACGACTTGCCAGTGCGGCGGTCCTGCTCGATCTCGAAGTTGATCTTCTGGCCTTCGACCAGGGTCGACAGCCCAGCGCGCTCGACTGCGGAGATGTGGACGAAAACGTCCGCGCCGCCGCTGTCAGGCTGGATGAAGCCGAAACCCTTGGTGGAATTAAACCACTTGACCGTACCTGTTGCCATTTCGATAGTCCTTATACGTTTGCTTTAGCTTGACCGAACCGAAGTCCAGCCGGTTTGTATCGAGATTTTGGAGATAGACGTCAGCAAACGCGAATATCGCGAGGCCCGGATCGATCGGCCGAAATATCAATGGACCTCATATAGTCCGCTTCTTCGCAAAAAACAAGACGGCACGAAAAAAGGCGCTGATGCGGCGCTGCCCAACGGCCGCCCCAATCGCGTGAAAGCCTTGCAACGTCGCGCGTTGCGGAGGATTTGCATCGCCTATCGCGCACCTTGCGGGGAAGGATCGTGCCGCCTTCGGGCGCCCGGTCCTGTTTTTGGGAGAGGACCATGAAAACTGTTCTGCTTGCCGCCTGCCTGACGATAATGGCCGCCGAGGCGCAGGCGATCTCGCGCTATGACCCGAGCCGCATGAGCTGCGGCACGGTGCGCGCGACGATCGCGCGAGAGGGCGCCGTCATCCTGCGTTACCAGTCGACGCGCACGCCGGGGCTGCCGCTCTACGACCGCTATGTGCGGAGCCAGCGTTTCTGCAACATGGGGGAGGTCAGGGCACGGGCGTCAGTGCCGAGCGCCGATACGAACTCCTGCATCGTCTACAAATGCAAGCGGGTGGACACAGACCGGCGCTTCCGCCGGCGCATCTTTCCGGACTAGCTACGTCCGGCCTCAGAATCCGAATGATACCTGCGCCGGCGGCGGCGGGCCGACACGCACGCCTTCCATCGCCAGCATCTTTTCCTTGGTGGTCGAGCCGCCCGGCGCAGAAAAACCGCCGATCTTGCCGCCGGCGGCAAGAATGCGGTGGCAAGGGATGACCAGCGGCACCGGGTTGGCGCCGAGCGCCGCACCCGTCTCACGCGCCAGCCCGGCATGGCCGGCGCGCTTGGCCAGTTCGCCATAGGTGGTGGTCTCGCCGAAGGCCAGCTTGCGCGCCGCGTCGTAGATGGCGAGGCGGAAATCGTCGACGCCAGTGAGATCGACCGGCACACCGGAGAAATCGATGTCTTCGCCGGCTGCATAGGCCTGTATCGATCCGATCAGCTCGGTAACCCATTGCGGTTGGGCGCTCGAACCGGCGCTGCCGGCATGGCGCAGCAGCCGGCGTTCCACCGCGTCGCGGTTGCGCTGGGGCAGGCAAAGCCTCGTCAGTCCGGCCTCGCTCCAGGCGATGCCCATGAAGCCGATCACGGTTTCGAAGACTTCGTGGCCGGCGGTGGCCTGAGAGGTGCTTTCCATGATGTGCTCCTTTCCGAAAGAATCGGATGGGAATCCGGTACATATCGAGAACGAGATATCGCATTTTCAGGTTGCTGTTGCCACCCGAAAATCGTTCGAAGTCCGCAACAGGCTGCGGATTGCCGGGGGAAAGGCGCTGGTGTAAGGACTTTCTTAACATACGAACCGGACCCGAGCGCGGCTTGCCAGCAAAAATCATTTTTCCCGCGATCGGCGTGATGCTCGCTGCGGCCGGTCTCAGCGGCTGCAGCTCGACCTCGCAGACGAAGGCCGTGCCTTCCCTGACTGAAACCGCCGCCGCGGGCGCTGATGCCGGCTTTACGCTGGCGCTGCCCGACACGGTTTCGGTGCTGCCGGAATCGTCCGGCATCGCGCCTGTCCAGACGGTGGCGCTGGCCGTCGACCCCGCCGCGACGCCTGCTCAGCCAGCAGCCTTTGCCGGACCGACCCCGCTGGCCGCAACTGCACCTGCAGCCATGACGGTCGGTGCCGCCCCAGCCGGCGCAGCACCTGTCTATGCGACGGCCGCTGTCGCCATGCCGGTCACCGGCGAGACAGGCAAGACGATGCCCGGCGTTCAGCAGGCTGCCTATGTCGTGCCTGACGATCCGTCCGCCCTGCTTTCGACCAGCCCTGCCAAAGAGTATTCGGCCGGACCGCGCGGCGAGATCGAGCGGCTGATCGAGAAATATGCCGTCCTCTATGAGGTGCCGGTCGATCTGGTGCGCCGCGTCGTCAATCGTGAGAGCACCTTCAATCCCAAGGCCTACAATCGCGGCCATTGGGGGCTGATGCAGATCAAGCATGCGACGGCGCGCGGCATGGGCTATGACGGGCCGGCGAGCGGGTTGTTCGACGCCGAGACCAATCTGAAATATGCGGTGAAATATCTGCGCGGCGCCTGGCTGGTGGCCGGCGGCAACGCCAAGCGCGCCGACCGGCTCTACCAGAGCGGCTATTATTACGACGCCAAGCGCAAGGGCATGCTGGAAGAAACCGGCCTTGGCCGCGACCGCGGCCGCCGTCGCCTGCAGCCCGATGCCTGAACACCATGCCTGAGCCGCGCCCGCCGGCGCCGAACGACGTAAGGCTGCGCAAGATCCTCGACGACACGCTCGCCCCGCCGCGCTGGCCGGAAGGCTTCGTCATGCGCGGCTTCGAGGCCACCGACGCGCCCGCTTTGCATGCGCTGCTGACCACCGTGTTCGACGATGGCGCCGATGGGCCTTTCGACGAATGGTGGTCGCGCATTTCAAGCGACGCGGAATTCGACCCCGCCTTGTGTTTCCTGGTTATCGACAGCAAGGGTCGGCTGGCAGGGGCGGCGCTGTGCTGGACGAGGGCGTTCGTGAAAGACCTTGCCGTCCACCCCGAGGCGCGCGGCCGAGGCGTCGCCGAAGCGCTGATGTGGCACGTATTCGCCGCCTTTCGCGCACGGGGCGCTGCGCATGTGGATCTCAAACCAGCACAGTGGAGAATGCCGCCGCCGTCAGGCTCTACGAGCGGCTGGGGATGTTCGAAGTCGACTGGGAAGGCTAGCCCGGCTCTTCTGCCCTCACGCTGCGGAAAGTGTATTGTTGTGAAACTGCTTCACATAGGTCGCCAACGGCAAATGCTAACACCCTGCGACGCCGTTCGGTCGGGGTAACGAGCGGAAGGTGTGGAGGGGGCTGCACCGGCATGTGTCAGCCGCGTTCCACGGCCGGTCCCGAGGTGGGTTCGGGATCGGCCTGCTCGTAAGCTACCTAGCACCGCCCGCGCATCTTCCTGTTTCCAAGGCCAATCCGCTTTGTTATCGCTCAGTCGGGCGCGTTGCCGATCTTCTGCTTGAGCTCGAGCGCCCAGGAGCGGCCTTCGTCGCCGCCCCATAAAAGCCAGGCGATGTAACCGGCCGACGGGTTTTCTTCACTGCCGAACTTGCGGCCCTTCTTGTCGGCCTCATGGCGGGCGAAATAGCTGACCATGCGCTGGATGGTAGAGGGCGAAAGCTTGTCGCGGTTCTTGAGCTCGGTCGCCCGCGCAACCGCGACCTCGGTGCCGCCGCGGCCAAATATGCCGCGCAGCCTGAGGCCCATGGCGGCATTGTCGGCGACGATCTGCGGACAGCGCAGGTCGATTTCGTCATTGTCGGCTTCGCGCATGGTTCTTCCCCGATATGGACCTATAGTCCTGAACGAAAAATGCGGTGAGATGCATCCGTTCCGCAACGCTATTGCTTCGCAGTCGTCGGAGCCGGCCTGAAAGGAACTGTCCACCAAGGCGACAGGCTGCATCTTGCCTGTATTCGTCTCACGGTTAAGCTTTGTTACAGCGGGGGCTCTCGAAAACCGGAGAAACACGATGCGGCTTTCAAAAACCGGCCTCCCCATCTTGATCCTCGCCGTTCCGCTATTCGCCAATGCGGCGCGGGCGGCCGACGATTGCGCCAATGCAATGGATCAAACGACCATGAACGAATGCGCCGGCAAGTCGCTCGCGGAGGCCGACAAAAAGCTCAACGACGCCTACAAGCAGATCGAGGGTCGGCTGAAGGACAATGCGGCGTCAAAGAAGCTGCTGGTCAATGCGCAGCGCGCCTGGGTCGCTTTCCGCGATGCCGAGTGCAAATTTCAGGGCCGCCCGCCCGACATGGCCGGCAGCATGTATCCAATGGTCGTTGCCGCGTGCCAGGAGGCCGTCACCGACAAACGGCTGAGGGATTTCCAAGGCTATCTCAATTGCCAGGAAGGCGATGCCAACTGCCCGGTGCCGGCGGCGCAGTAACTTCGTTTGTCCCGCTATCCCATGTGAGGTCCTCTCATCCGGCCGCGGAGCCTGTCCTCGGGCTTGCCGGAGGCAAGACCCGTGGGCGGCCACCTTCTCCCCGGCGGGGAGAAGAGGTTGGCGCCGGCGTTGACAGTCTCCTCTCCATTGGGGAGGTCAGCCGAGCGAAGCGGAGGCTGGGTGAGGGACTTCTGCCGCCTGCGTGTGCAAAAATGTCGGAACCGTCCTTCCCGATGCGTCCTTGAGAGGCAAGGCGCGTTGCCGCGAACAGGCAGGCGTCGTCAAACGCACGGCTGATGGAGATGACGATGATCACCTTTCCCAACGAATCCCAGGAATACCGCTCTGCCCGCGAAACCCTTTTGCAGAAGGAGATCGAGCTGCGCCGCGCCATGGAGGATGTAGCCGTCGCCCGTCGCGCACTGCCGCCGGGCGGGCTGGTGCCTGAGGACTATGTGTTCGACGGGCTTGGCCCCGACGGCAAGCCGGCCCGGATAAAACTGTCGGAGCTGTTTTCGCCTGCCAAGGACACACTGATCGTCTACTCGATGATGTTTCCGCGCCATCCGCAGGAGACGCGCGACGTGGCGACAAGCGGCGGCACGGCGAAGCTCGCGCGGGCCGACCAGCCGTGCCCGTCCTGCACCGCGCTGCTCGATCAGTTCGACGGCGCCATTGGCCATCTGGAGGCCGCCGGCTTCAACTTCGCCGTGGTGGGCAAGACCGCGCTCGAAAACCTGATCACGCTTGGCCGCGACCGTGGCTGGACGAACATGCGGCTGCTCTCCTCGGCCGGCAACGGGTTTAAGCGCGACTACCACGCCGAGGCCGACGACGGCGCGCAGTTGCCGATGCTGTCGGTGTTCCATCGCGACACCGATGGCATCCGCCATTTCTGGAGTTCGGAGCTTGGTTTCGCGCCCACCGAACCCGGCCAGGACCCGCGCGCCGTCGGCACCTGCGAGCCCTTGTGGAACCTGATGGATTTCACACCTGAAGGCCGGCCGGACTGGGACGAGCAGCTGCAGTATGCCGGCGTGTGCTGCCACTGACCTTGGTAGCCAAGCACTGAGCGGGGTGTCGGCAGGGTCGCTGCATTCCTGTCCCCGGCGCGCAACTTCGCCGCTTGTGTCGCGTTGGACTCTCCGAGGATCACAAACCCGGAGATTTCTTGTGAAACCGCATCTCACCATTGCCATGGTCGCTTTGCTGGCCGGCGCGCCGGCGGCCTTCGCCCAATCCGCCGCGCCGGCCGATATACCTGCCGTCGAAGAAACCAAGATCGACACCGAGACCTTCTCCAGAACCGTTCCCAGCGCCAACCGGTTCGAGATTGAAAGCAGCAAGCTGGCCGAACAAAAGGATGTCGCCGCCGATGTGAAGGAATTCGCCGCGCTGATGGTCAGGGATCACACCAAGGCTGGCGAGGATTTCAAGGCAGCTCTGGAACAGAGCCAGACCACGGCCTCTGTGACGGCGAGCGGCCCCGCTTTGTTGCCGAGGGACCAAACGATGCTCGACCAGCTCAAGGGCTTGGATGGGGATGAATTCCAGGCGAAATACATCCTCCTGCAGACCGAGGCGCACAAGCAGGCGTTGGCGCTGTTTTCCACCTATGCGCAGTCGGGCGAAGACCCGGCGCTGAAGGAATTCGCCAAGAAGACGCTACCGACGCTGCGGACGCACGAAAAGCGCATAAAGGATCTGGTGGCCGCCCACAGCTAATGCATGGCACCCAAAAGCATGCCCTCCGCTTGACCCGAGGATGCGCAGCGTTTTTTGGGATAACGACATGCGTAAAACGAGAGCTTAAAGCGCGTCGCGACGCGCTTTAAGCTCTCGTTTTACGCATGTCGTTATCCCAAAAAACGCTGCGCATCCTCGG
>NZ_RZSU01000117.1:0-17715 GCF_003997585.1 Mesorhizobium sp. M5C.F.Cr.IN.023.01.1.1
GCATGCTGCGGCAGCGGAATCGATCTGCTACGCCACCACCAATCGCCAGGAAGCGGTCAAGGAGACCGCCGCGGGCTCCGATCTCTTCCTGATCGTCGGCGCCCCCACCTCCTCCAATTCGCGGCGTCTCGTCGAAGTGGCCGAGCGCGCCGGCGCCTCGATGTCGCTTCTCGTGCAGCGCGCCTCCGAAATTCCGTGGACTGACATTGCCGGCATCTCGACGCTCGGTCTGTCGGCAGGCGCGTCGGCGCCTGAAATCATCGTCGACGAGATCATCGATGCATTCCGGCAGCGCTTCAACGTGACGATCGAGCTGGCGGTGACGGCGACAGAGACCGAGGATTTTCCGGTGATGCGGGTCCTGCGCGATGTCGAACTGACGGCGGCCGACATGGCCTTCGTCAACGGAGCCGCGTGAAGAGGCCATGGCGGTCTACACCGACGTCAACGAAGGCGAGCTCGGCGCGTTCCTGAAGGCCTATCCGGTCGGCGATCTCCTGTCCTACAAGGGCATCGCCGAAGGGACCGAGAACTCGAATTTCCTGCTGCACGCGACCAGCGGCTCCTACATACTGACGCTTTACGAAAAGCGCGTCGACAAGGCCGACCTGCCGTTCTTCCTCGGCCTCATGACCCATCTCGCTAGGAAAGGAATTTCCTGCCCGCTTCCGGTGACCGCGCATGATGGCAACGTCATCGGAACGCTTGCCGGCCGGCCGGCGGTCATCATCACTTTCCTCGAAGGCCTTTCGCTGCGGCGGCCGACATCAGCGCATTGCGGCGAGGTCGGCAAGGCGCTGGCGGCGCTGCATCTCGCCGGCGCCGACTTTCCGATGACCCGTCCGAATGCTCTTGCCATCGATGGCTGGCGCAAGCTGTGGAGCGCCGCTCGCGTTCGCGCCGACGAGGTCGAGCTGGGACTGGCGGCCGAGGTCGATGCCGACTTCGCGGATTTCGAGCGGAACTGGCCGAAAGGCCTGCCGGAAGGCATCATACATGCCGATCTTTTCCCGGACAATGTCTTCTTCCTTGGCGAAAAACTGTCGGGGCTGATCGACTTCTATTTCGCCTGTAATGATCTCTACGCCTATGATGTCGCTACCTGCCTCAATGCCTGGTGCTTCGAGAAGGATTTTTCCTTCAACCTGACCAAGGGTACGGCGCTGCTTGCCGGCTACCAAAGCGTGCGGCCCTTGAGCGGCGAGGAGAAAGCTGCGCTGCCTATCCTGGCACGCGGCTCGGCGCTGCGTTTCATGCTGACCCGGCTTTACGACTGGCTGACCGTTGCCAATGGCGGGCTGGTCGTGAAACGCGACCCGACCGAATATATCAGGCGAATGCGCTTCCACCGGGCGATCAGATCTCCTTTCGAATACGGACTGACATGACCAAACGCGTTGAAATCTTCACCGATGGTGCCTGTTCGGGCAATCCGGGGCCTGGCGGCTGGGGAGCGGTCCTGCGCTTCAACGGCGTCACGAAAGAACTGTCGGGCGGCGAGGCTGCGACCACCAACAACCGCATGGAACTTTTGGCCGCCATCTCGGCGCTCAATGCGCTGAAGGAACCTTGTGCCGTCGATCTTTATACCGACAGCAACTATGTCAAGGACGGCATTTTCAGCTGGATCGACGGCTGGAAGCGCAATGGCTGGAAGACCGCCGCCAGGCAACCGGTGAAGAATGCCGAGCTGTGGCAGGCACTCGACGAGGCGCGCAACCGCCATCAGGTCGTCTGGCACTGGGTCAAGGGCCACGCCGGCCATCCGGAGAACGAACGTGCCGACGAACTGGCGCGGCTCGGCATGGCGCCGTTTAAGAAAGGCCCAGTGAAGGCCCCGACGCCGAAGCCGGATCCGCAGTCGAAGCAGCCGGCGGTCGCAAAGCCACGGCGCTCGACCCGGAGTTATTGAATTCCGGCTGCGGTTCCGCTCTCTGGCAGGACGACCTCTATCATGCCGATCGCATACTACATCACGCATCCTCAGGTTCGGATCGATGCCAATGTTCCAGTGCCAGAGTGGGGGCTATCCGACATCGGGCGGGCGAGAACGTCTGCAATGCTCGATCAGCCGTGGGTTCGGTCGATCCGGCGTATAGTGTCATCGGGTGAACGCAAGTCGGTAGAAACCGCCGAGATACTGGGAAGGCATCTTCGCCTTGAGGTCGAGGTGAGGGAACGGATGCATGAGAATGACCGATCGGCAACCGGTTTCCTACCGCCTGAGGCGTTCGAAGCGGTCGCGGACCAGTTCTTCGCCAATCCATACAGCAGCATCCGCGGATGGGAGCGGGCTATCGATGCTCAGCGTCGTATTCTGAGCGAGGTGGACACAGTGCTCGGCACAGAGGACGCCGCCGACGTTGCTTTCGTGGGCCATGGAGGTGTCGGAACGCTCCTGCTCCTCGCTCTCAGCGGGCGGGAGATCAGCCGCGAGGCGGATCAGCCAGCGGGCGGCGGGAACTATTTTTGCGTACGATACCCGCGCGCGTCGTATTGTCCACGGATGGCGGCCGATCGACAGGCTGGCGCAGCACCGCGACGATTAATTTGGCTAACGGATCAGCAGCGCCGTGCCGAAAAGTCCGAGCGCGAACACAGTATGCGACACGAGGTTGAGGGCGCGTATCCGCATAGGGTTGGGGCGCTTTGATGCGGCCCAGCCGGCGCCCATGCCGGGCGCCAGCAGGAACCAACCGGCGCCTACGGTGACGATGCCGAGGATAAAGGCCGGCAGGAAGGTCGGCGCGGCCAGCCACGCCGCTCCCGCCAAAACGGCCAGAAGGATGCCGTAGACGATGCCGACAAAATAGTGGAAGGCCCAGCCCAGCGCCGATTCATGCGCATAGGGTGCCGCCTCGCCGATATCGTCATGGAAGACCTTGCCGTCGCTCAGATGCCAGACCCAGCGACCAACCAGTCCCCAATTCGGCCGCGGCTGAGCAAATACCATGTTCAGGAAAATCGCCCAGAGGTCCATGAGCGCCGTGGCGCCGATGCCGATCGCCACAGCGCGCCAGAAGTGGTCAAACAGCATTGAGGTCCCCAAAAGCAAGCAACTCGGAAGAGCTAGCGCATGAGCCCGAAACCGGAACCGGTTTTGTTGGGGATCTTGCGGCTCAGAAGTCTTGGAGCGTTTTTTGCACGCCAAACTGGACGCGCGGCGCTCAAAACAAGCGTGATTGTCAGGCCAAAAGGATTGCAATCCCTGGTCTATGCCGTCGCCAAAACGGAAAGCTGTGCGAGGATGTGAGCCGCACCGGATTCGTCAACGCCAGGCTTTGTCTCGACATTGAGCGCGGTGACCTTGCCGTCGTCGACAATCATCGAAAACCGCTTCGAACGCAGTCCCATGCCACCGCCGGAAAGGTCGGCGTCGAGACCGATCGACTTGACGAAATCGCCATTGCCGTCGGCAAGATAGAGGATCTTGCCTTCGCCGCCGCTGAATCGGGCCCAGGCGCCCATGACGTGAACATCGTTGACGGCCAGGACGGCGATGGTGTCGACGCCGCGCGCCAGTATGGCGTCGTAATTATCGAGATAGCCGGGCAGATGATTGTTGGAGCAGGTCGGCGTGAAAGCGCCGGGAACGGCGAATAGCACCACCTTCTTTCCCGAGAAGATCTCGGCCGTCGTGATCGCTTTTGCGCCGTCGGCAGTCATCGTCTTGAAGGTCGCTTGGGGCAGCTTGTCGCCAACGGCAATCATAATCGAGGTCCTCACTTGGCAGATGGAAGGGAAGTGTCCTTGCGATAGCGAATTCAGCCGTTCCCCGCAACCGTTGGGGAGCCTGGGCAAAGGACGTTCGACCTGAACATCCTTTTGCTCGGGATCAAGGGAACGGCAGCAGGCCTTCGACGGCGCCGGCCGCAGTTGTCAGCGTGTAGTAAAGTCCGCCATCCGTCGGCGTCGTCGTCGGCCTGTCGAGGATCGGCACGGTAAACACCAGTTTGCCGTCCTTTTCGCTGCGGGCCGGCACGCCGAACATATAATCCCGCTCACCGGCGACGAAGAAATCCGCCGCTTCGGGATTGCCCGGAAAGCTCGCCTCGACAATCAGTATCTCGCGGTCGCCAGGCAGGATATTGACGCCGAAATCGGGTCTTGCGGGCGCAGGCAGCGTTGCAAGGGCCGCCTTCACCAAAGCGGCGTCTTCGACATTGTCCGGATCGGAGCCTGGATCGATGGTCAGCTTCGTCTGCACCGGGATGCAGATCGTCTCGCAAATGCCGAGAAAGATATCGGCATCGATGACGGCCGGCTCGTTCGGCGCCGACAGCGTGAATGTCACCGGCAGCGAAACCGGATGGTCGTAGCCGGCCCATTTGCCGTAGCCGTCGTCGTGGCGCTGGGGCGGCGGAAACGAAAACGTCGCGTTGGCAATGTTGGTGCTGGCCGAGATATCGATTTGCGGCGGCACGCCCGCGTCGCCCGGATCGCGCCAATAGGTTTTCCAGCCAGGCCTGAGAGCAATATCGAGGACGCCATGGATGCGCCCGGCTTCGTCGGGCTTGCCGCTGGTCACAAGCCGCACTCTGCCGCCTTCGCTATTGTACCAGGTCGATGAGGAGGCTGCGGCAGGGAGGCCGGTTCCACATCCAACAGCGGCGCTGAGCAGCAGGACTTTCAAGCTTTGCATGACGGTGATTTGAGCGTCCGTTCATGGCTGCGCAATGACTTCATGGCGTCGCTGTTATCATATTTGCGTGACCTCGGGCACAGCTTTTGCGTGACCTCGGGCACAGCTTTTGCGTGACCTCGGGCACAGCTTTGCCTGACCTTAGATGCACATCCGCGACCAAATCGCGCGCGGCGCATCTTTTCGGCGCTTCAGAAACGCGTTACGCTCCTCGCATGGACTTGTTGCGCCACAAGAAGATGGCTGCGGGACGCGGCTTTCTCGACGACCAGTTCCTGATTGCCATGCCCGGCATGAAGGACGACCGCTTTACGCGCTCCGTCATCTACATTTGCGCGCACAGCGACGAAGGCGCGATGGGCCTGGTCATCAACCAGACGCAGCAGATGCTGTTTCCGGATCTGCTCGTGCAGCTCGGCATCATGAACGAACAGGAGGCGATCCGCTTGCCCGCGCAGGCGCGCGACTTCGTCGTGCGCAACGGCGGACCGGTGGACCGCAGCCGCGGCTTCGTCCTGCATTCGGGCGACTACCGCGTGGAATCGTCGCTCACCGTCTCCGACGACATTTGCCTGACCGCGACCGTCGACATATTGCGCGCCATTTCGTCGGGCCGTGGGCCCAGGCACGCGCTGATGGCGCTCGGCTATTCGGGCTGGGGCGCCGGTCAGCTGGAAAGCGAAATCGCCGAGAACGGTTGGCTGACCTGCCCGGCAAATGCGGAGCTTCTGTTCGATACCGACATCGAGCGCAAATACGACCGGATTCTCGCCTCGATCGGTATCGACCTCGCGCATCTCAGCCTGGCGGCCGGTCACGCCTAGTGGTGAAAATCCGATACCTGGCTGGCTACCGCTGCATTGCCGACGCCAGCCGTTTGCCCAAATCGTAGACGAGATTCTCGATACCGGCTGTCCAGGACAGGTCAGCCTCTTTCACGCGGCTTTCGACATCGCTGTATTTGCCGATGCGGGCTTCTAAGAAGGAGCGCAGGCGCTGGTGGAACTGGCCGACGGTGAGCTGTTTTCCCTCGGCCCTGAACATCGCGGTATTGAAGCGCGCCGCCTTGGGGAAGATTTTGCTGGCCGTGGCATTGGGCGTCTCGCCGGCGTTCGACAGGAGCTGTGCTGCGCCGTTGGTGCCAAGGAAATGGGGGAGGTAAAGATCCCTTTCGTCCATGGCCTTCTCGAGACGGGCTTCGATACGTACCTTGGCCGCGAGAAGGTTCTTGGCCGCAAGTGCTGCCGACAGATAGGGATCGCGCCTGAATTCAAGGATGCGCTGTTCATCGGCCTTGTCGTCGACGAAATGGTGTTCGCGCTTGCCCTCTAGGCGGATCCGGATCAGTTCCGCTTCGTCGCCCAGGCCGAACTCTGCACCGTACTTCTTCACCGCCTCAAGCCATGTCTGGTCGAGGAACTGCATAAGACCAAGTGCCGACCCTTTAGGGGGGCGATTGTTGATGTCGAAGGAGGATTCCTTCTCGGCGATCGCGAAAAGGGTGTCGGCAGGAAATTGGGTGTCCTTGGCGGCACGCAGAATCTCGCTGGCAATGTACTGCGACACCTTGTATTCGCCGAACTCGTGCACCGACATGCCGATGACGATCTGTCCCGCGCCTTCGGAAAGGATGGCGACGGTACTCTTCAATGCGTCGGCCAGTGTGCCTTCTCCCTTGCGTCGGGAGGTCGACGTGGTACCCGGATCGATGATGTCGAAGTCGGGCGCGGCCGAGGGGAAACTCAGGGCGGAGGACGGAACAGCAGTGGCAACCGCGGCTTCGGTCACTCCGTTGACCAACACTCCCGAATAGACCGGCCATGGTATGGCCGCCACTGTCGCCGCCAAGCCAAGCCCCGCGATCCTTTTCGACAAAGGCCGTCCGCCCGAAAGGATGACGCTTCCGCAAGCAAAGAATTCACGTGTCCTTTGGAGTGACGCCAGGTCCCCCTCCGTTCCTTGTCTAGCCGCCCAGATATTTTCGGGCAGATCTATTTCCAACGTTGAGCCGTCAACGTCGAAAAAGACAAGAAGAACGGTCAGTGCTTGCTCTAGCTAGTCATGGATCGTGGCGGTACAATGGCCGCAATGCGGCGAGGACAGTTCGTAATGTACATAAGATGATTTTATCGAACGTTGCGTAGGCGATGCGTTGCTTGTGAAGAGAGATCATTTAGCCTTTGGCCGTCGCCAGATTGGTGCTGAGCTCGAAGGCTAGTCCCGATCCATTGCTATACGATTGCAGCACGGGCGCACTCTCGCTCAGGATCTCCTCCACGACGCGTTTGCGCTCCTGATCGCGCATTTCCTTGGCTAAGGAACTCATCCCGACCAGCGCCATCGTATTCAAATGCAGGAAAGGTGCGCCTTCCGAGAAATGGATGGTGCGCGAAATAATCCTTGATCGGACCTCTCGGAAGCCGGCGTCTCGCAGCAGCGCCTCAAGTGGAGCCGCTTCCCCGAAGCTGTACCGTTGATCGGCGATGGCTCCCAGATGGCGCTCCGCGACGCGGCGCAGTTCGAGAAAGAACGGGATTTCGTCGTCCGGGCGCCACGTGGCGATCGCCAGCCTGCCACCCTTCGCCAGCGCGCGACGCATCTGCGCCGCCGCCGCGGGTCTGTCAGGAAAGAACTGCAGTCCTTGCTGGCAGACGACCACGTCGAACGTCTCACCGTTACGCAGAGGCAGCTCGCCGGCATTGCCCTGGCGCCAGTCAATGGCCGGTTCTACGGCCCGCGCCACGGCAAGCATGTCCGGGCTGATGTCGACGCCGACGATATATCCGGCTTCACCGAGCCGCTCTCTTGCAACACGCGCCACTATTCCTGTTCCACAAGCGATGTCGAGTAGGCGATCGCCCGAAGACAATTCCAGCTCGTCAAGAGCCATCTCGGCCCATGGACGGAAGAGAGGGCCGACCAGCCACCGCTCGTACATCTGCGGGAAACTTGCCTGGTTCATTGCGTAACTGGGCAGGGTCATGATCGTCCTCCCTCAAATTTCCATCCGGCCATTGTGAGCCTTCTCCCGCGCTCCTTCGGCGAGCGCGATTCCAACGAAGCAAGAAAGTTGCAGTCGTTTCGGAGAAAAAGGAAATCCTAATATTTCATCGCGCCGATGCAAGGCTGTCATCGGGAAAGGGCGATCCATGGAGATACACGAAACCCGCTACTTCCGGACAGCGTCGCTGCTGCGTGACCCAGCCGGCGCTGACCCGCGCTAGCCAGAAGCTTGAGGCCGAGCTTGGAGGGGATCTCTTCCACCGCGAGCATAGCCATCTCCACCTCACCGACTTTGCGCGTCTCATGCAGCCACATCGCCCAAAATGCGCAGCCGATTGAGTGTCGGTAGTCCTGGATAGGGTCGGTACCGGTCCGAGGACCACCAGGGCGGCAGAACGCATCTAAAATCAGCTTCAGCAACAAACGCCTAGCCTGGCCAATCGAAGCTCTGGGCAGCTCGGACCATTGCCGCCGTCGCCGGGCTATAGGGCCGGCCCGGAACGCTAGCCAGGGACACGGTGCGTGCCACCGCGGGTTCGATCAGCGGACGCTGCAGAAGTTCAGGCGATGTCACCGAATATTCAGGCATGAAGGCGAAGCCGATCCGCGCCAGCACCATTGATTGGATCCAATCCTCGCGCTCGGAACGAAAGCGGGCATAAAGGCTGACGTTTCTTTCCCGGCACACACCCATCACCAGGTCCCGCATTTCGCAGGACAGACGATCGACATAGGGTTCTTGAGAGAGATCGACCAACTTGATTGCATTGAGGCTCGCAAGCCGATGATCCGGCGCGAATACGACGACGTAACGCTCACTGTAGAGATCATGGACGCGGAAAGCTGCTCCCAATCCCTCCAGCGGATTGAGAACGGCCAGATCGAGATCGCCTTGCTCAAGCCTGTTTTTCAGTTCCTGCACGCTCGCCTCACTGACTTCCAGCTCGACGCCATGATAGTCGCGCTGGAACTTTGCCAAGAACCTGGCGAGCTTCACATGGCCGATGGTCGACATGACGCCGAGCCGGATCGGCACCTGGTTGAGCAGCCTGAAATTGTCGGCAAGCGTCCTGGTTGCGTGGGCCTCCTGCATGATCTGCTGAAGATGCGGCAGAATGGAGCGCCCGAACTCACTCAGGAGGACGCGCTTTCCCTCGCGATGGAACAAGGGCGCGCCAAGCTCATCCTCGAGCGTCTTGACCGCTTTGGTGAGCGCCGGCTGAGACACATTGCAATCGGTGGCGGCCTTGGTGAAATTCAGCATCTTCGCGGCAGCAAGCACGTAGCGGACCTGAAACATCTCCATGGCGAGCCCTCCCGAGGCGGTTCCACGAAACGACATTGTAGCCCTTTAATCGATAACTGTCGGCTATCGATCGATAGAAAAAATGTCGTTCTCTTTCGCCCGCCGCTGCATTCAACTCCTGTGGTCAGTGTTCATAGGAGGAGATCTGGAAATGACTGTCTACATGGTGGAACGCGACCTCAAGGGCATCAGCATGGAAGCTCTGGGAGATGCGCAGAAGGCGGCGATCAGCCAGGCCGCCGAGATGACGTCCAAGGGCACCGACATCAGCTATCTGCGCTCGACCTTCGCACCGGAGGACGGGCGCTGCATGTGCCTGTTTGATGCTGTCTCCGATACCGACGTGAAGCGTCTAAACGACGATGCAGGCCTGCCCTACCACAGAATCGTGCCGGCGCTCGATCTTACGCCATAAGCCAGCACGGCCGGGCTCGTGATGACCATCCGAGCCCGGTGTTCTTGCGGATCATGCGCAGCGCGCCACGCTAATCATTTGGAACGACGGAAAGACCAAGACGTTCGTGCATACTGCATCCGCTAGCCACAGGTTCGACGCCTTGTTCTTCCCAGGAGTCGGAGGCGTACCATGTTTGGCAATTCGGGCATCATTCCTCTGCCTCGCCCACTTGAGCGTCGTGTGGATACTCTTGCGCAGTCGTTCATGCGCCAGCGGCTCGGATCTCAGATGGACTTCTCGACCCCGGAAGGCGAGCCGGCGCTGTTACCGCCCACCTCGATGTCCTGGCGTATTTTCAAGAACCCAGTTGCGCTCTTCATCGGCGGGGTTACTGCGGTGCTGCTCGAACTGGCGGAGCCGCGGGTTCGCGACGCCATTTGGCAGCACAGCACATTCCGCTCGCACGCGCTCCGACGATTACAGCGTACGGGCATCGCTGCCTTGGTTACGGTCTACGGCCCTCGAACCAAGGCTAAGGCCATGATTGAAGGTGTGGTCAGGATGCATGGGCGCGTTTCAGGTCGAACCAGCGAAGGTGAGCCATACCACGCCACCGACCCGGAGTTGCTGGACTGGGTGCAAGCTACGGCCGGGTTTGGTTTCATGGAGGCGTATCACGTCTATGTGCATCGTCTGCATTTTTTCGAACGGGACGCGATGTTTGCTGAGGCTCGCCCCGTCGCACTACTCTATGGTGCGGCCGGCTCGCCCACGTCACAGGCCGAGCTTTACGCGCTGTTCGACGCGATGAGGCAAAGACTCGTCGCGTCGCCGATCGTCTTGGAATTCCTGGAGATCATGGAAGACGTTCCCGCCTTGCCGGGAGTGGCTCAACCGCTTCAGCGGCCATTTCTGAAGGCGGCCGTCGAGATCCTACCGCGCTGGGTGCGCAAGCGCTTGGCACTCGGCGACCGCTGGACCCTGACGCCGTGGGAGCGTGCTTTTGTGAAGACTACGGCTGCAATCTGCGAGAGCATCGTGCTCCCTTCATCCCCGGCCGTTCAATCGTGCCGTCGCCTCGGCCTTTCCGAGAGCTATCTCTATCGCCGCCGTTAATTCAGGCTTTCCAACATTGATGGGGCCACGCCGCGGTAGGAGACTAAAATTTTCGATACTGCGTCACCAAGACGGTTTACTTGCGACCTCCGAGCGCCGGGAAGCGGACCCCCGGCACGTCGCCCAAAAGTGCAGAGAGGTCTTGGGACAACCGACATGCACAAAATCAAGCCTGAGCCAGCGGATACTGTTCCTTCAGCGTCTTCAGCACCTGATCGCCGGGCATCGGCGCGCCGAACATGAAGCTCTGCACATATTCGCAGCCCATCTGGCGCAGTTCGAGCGCATCGCTTTCATCCGAAATGCCCTCGGCCACGACCGAAAGGCCGAGTTCATGCGCCATGTTGACCATGGATTTGAGCAGCACCGTGCGCTTCGGTGTCGCGTCGTCGACAAAGCTCTTGTCAATTTTGATCGTGTCGAAGGGAAAGCGCGTCAGATAGGCCAGCGAGGAATAGCCGGTGCCGAAATCGTCCAGCGACAGGCCGATGCCAAGCTTCTTCAGCTTGTTCAGCACATGGGCTGTCTGCTCGGGATTGTCCATCACCAGCGATTCGGTGAGTTCAAGCCGGAAGCAGCGCGGCTTCAGATTGGCCCGCGCGATCACCGAGCGGACGTCGCTGACCAGATCGCGGCGGATGAGCTGACGGCTGGACAGATTGACCGAAACCGACAGCGGTGCGTCGCCGATCTGCTTTTGCCATCCCGCCAGATCTTCGGCGGCCTGTTGCATAGCGAACAGGCCAAGCTGCACGATCAGGCCGCAGCTCTCGGCAACCGGGATGAAATCGCCCGGCGGGATCATGCCGCGGCGCGGATGGTCCCAGCGCAAAAGCGCCTCGAAGCCGGCAACACTGCCGTCTTCCAGCCGCACGATGGGCTGGTAGGCGAGTGTGAATTCGCGCCGTTCGATGGCGCGGCGCAGGTCGGACTCGAACTGCAGCCGGTCGGTGCCGACGGTCCGGAAGGCGGGGCGGAACGGCTCGATCCTGTCGCCGCCAAAACGTTTGGCCTGGTGCATGGCAAGCTCGGCGTCCTTGACCATGTCCTCGGCTGAGCTCTGCGCCGAGGTCCAGGTGACCAGCCCGATCGAGGCGGTCAGCACGATCTCGCGCTTGGCAAAGGTGATCGGATTGTTGATCGCATGCTTGATGGCGTCGGCAACGGCTGCGATGCGGGCCGGGTCCTGTTCGGAAAGCAGCATCAGCGCGAACTGGTCGCCGGCAAAGCGCGACAGCGAATCCTTCGGCTTGAGCAACCGGTGCAGCCGGCGCGCAACGGTCAGCAGGATGGTATCGCCGGCCGAGATGCCGAGCCCGTCATTGACCTGCTTGAACCGGTCGATGTCGATGACGAAGACGGTGGGACGCACTTTCTCTTCCGTGCGCGCGATCGAGATGATCGCCTCCAGCCGATTCATCAGCAATTCCCGGTTCGGCAGGCCAGTCAGATTGTCATGCACGGCATCGTGCAGCAGCCTCTCCTCGGACTTTTTCTGCTCCGTCACGTCGACCATGGTGCCGACGCAGCGGATGACCTCGCCGTCCGATCCGATCACCGGCCGGGCGCGCAGCGAAAACCAGTGATAGTGCCCGTCGGCGCCGCGCAGGCGGAAATTCTGCGACACCCGGCCGCGCCGGTGTTCGAGCACCACGTCGAGCGTGGTACGGAACGTGTCGCGGTCGTCGGCATGAAGTACCGGCAGCCAGTTGCGAGCAGCTCCGCCCAGGCTGTCTGGCGCAAGGCCAAGCTGGATGCTAACATCCGGCCTGGTGACGACGCGGTCGCGCATCACGTCCCAATCCCACACCGTGTCGCCCGATCCGGCGACGGCCAGCGCCTGCCGTTCGAGATCGGAGAACAGGCCCTGATGCAGCACGCCGCCGGCAAAGGCGTGCTGCATGACGGTGAAGCCGATCAGCAGGATGATGAGGATCAGCCCGCCGCCCAATGCCGGCTGGGCGATGTCATTGTCGAGCATGCCGGTGATCGCCATCCACGACCCGCATAGCCACAACAGGACCATGACCCAACTGGGCACCAACATGATGGCACGGTCGTAGCCGCGTATGCCGAGGAAGATGATCAGGCCGAGGCCGGTCAGCGCGGTGGCGGCGAAGGACAGCCTGGCGATGCCGGCGGCGACCGCCGGATCGACGATCGCAACGCCAGCGATCAGCAGCAGCCCCAGAATCCAGACCAGCGCGCCGTAACTGAAATGGCCGTGCCATCGGTTGAGGTTGAGATAGGCGAACAGGAACACCACGAAGGTCGCCGCAAGCGCCACCTCCGTTCCGGCTCGCCACATCTGCTCGTTGCCGGGCGATATTTCCAGTACCTTGTTGAGAAAGCCGAAATCGATGCAGATATAGGCGAGCACCGCCCAGGCGAGTGCTGCGGTTGCCGGGAACATCGAGGTCCCCTTGACCACGAAAAGGATGGTCAGGAACAGCGCCAGAAGGCCGGCGATGCCGATGACGATGCCGCGAAACAGCGTGTAGGAATTGACCGAGTCCTTGTAGGATTCCGGATCCCATAGATAGACCTGCGGGAGTTTGGGCGAGGCAAGTTCGGCAATGAAGGTGATCACCGTTCCGGGGTTCAGCGTCACACGGAACACATCGGCGTCGGGGCTGGTCTGGCGGTCAAGCGCGAAGCCCTCGCTGGGCGTGATCGCGGCAATGCGGGTCGAGCCGAGATCCGGCCAGAAGATGCCGGAATTCACCAGCCGGAAATGCGGTGCGACAATCAGCCTGTCGAGCTGCTGGTCGGTGGTATTGGCAAGTGCGAACACCGCCCAGTCGCCGGTCGAGCGCGCATCATTGGCCTCGACCTCGATGCGCCGCACGATGCCGTCCGGGCCTGGAGCGGTCGACACCTGAAAGTTCTCGCCCTGGTCGCGGTAGATTTCGACGGCGCCCGAAAGGTCGAGAGCCACGTCGTCGCGGGCGATCTTGATCGGCTCGACGGCGAAGGCCGAGGACGCCGCGCAGAGCACGACGATTGCCGTCAGCACAAAGGCGAACAACGACCCGATTCGCAGGAAATTCGTCAAAATCAGTCCTTCGTTCCCGCGCCCGGCGGATCGTCTTCGATCCGGGCGTAGAGGTAGTGGTCCTGCCAGATGCCATTGATCCTGAGATAGGATCGCAGAAGTCCTTCGCGCCGGAATCCGGCTTTTTCAAGCACGCGGATCGACCGGGCATTGTCGGGAATACAGGCAGCTTCGATCCGGTGCAACCTCAGCGTATCGAAGGCGAAGCGCGTCACGACCTTGACCGCGTCGGTCATCAGGCCACGGCCGCTGTAGCGCTCGCCGATCCAGTAGCCGATATGGCCGCTTTGCGCGACGCCGTGGCGGATGTTGCCGAGGGTGATTCCTCCGACAAGTTTGCCGCTGCCTTCCTCGAAGATGAAGAAGGCTATGGCCGTTCCTTGCGCATAGTCTTCGCGATAGCGGCTGAGGCGATGCCGCCAGGCCGTGCGGTCGAGCTCGTCGGGGTTCCACCGCGGCTCCCACGGCTCCAGGAAGGCGCGGCTTTCCCCGCGCAGCACCGACCATTCGCGGTAGTCGTTGGTCAGCGGCACGCGCAGCGTGACCCGATCACCCTTCAGTGCCGGCAGGTCACGGCGAAAGAAAGGGAGCGCGAACATGACGCTTTGATGGACTTTAGCCGGCGAGCTTTCGGGCCGTGGTCTGCGTGCCCGAAAGCGATTCGAGGACCGCCTCATAGGGAGCGAGCGTACCTACCGGTCCGACGGCAGTCAGCGTCGGCTTGGTCGAAAACAGCCGTGACGACAGGTCCGTCAGCCGCTCGACCGTCAGCGCCGACAGCCGTTCCATCAGCTCTTCCTTGGCGATCGGCCGGCCGAACAGCAGCATTTGCCGGGCGATCTGCGAGGCGCGGCTGGCCGGGCTTTCGGCGGACATGATCAGGCCTGCACGGTACTGGGCGCGTGCCCGGTCGAGTTCCTCCTGCAGGATGTTCTCGCCGACCTTCTGCAACTCGTCGATGACCACCGGCACCAGCTCGGCGATGTCGCTCTGCCCGGTCGCGGCATGGACGCCGAATATGCCGGTATCGGAAAAACCCCAGTGGAAGGCATAGACCGAATAGCAAAGCCCGCGCTTTTCGCGGACCTCCTGGAAAAGACGCGACGACATGCCGCCGCCAAGGATCATCGACAGGACCTGCGAGGCGTAGAAGTCGCGTACATGATAGGCGCGGCCCTCGAACCCCAGCACGATCTGCGCGTCCATCAGGTCGCGGTCCTCGCGGAAATCGCCGCCGACATATTGCGCAAATTGCGGCATCGTGTTGTCGGACTTGCTGCGGAAACCGCCAAGGTGCTTCTCGACCTCGCGCACGAAATTGTCGTGCTTGATGTCGCCGGCGGCGACGACCACCATGCGCTCGGCGCCATATTGCCGTTCGATGAATTTGTGCAATTGCTTCGAGGTGAAGGATTTGACGGTTTCCGGCGTGCCGAGGATGGAGCGGCCGATCGTCTGGTGGCGGAAAGCCGTCTCGGTGAAGCGGTCGAAGACGATGTCGTCGGGCGTATCGTGAGCGGCGCCGATCTCCTGTAGGATCACATGCTGCTCGCGCTCCAGCTCCTGCGGGTCGAACTCGGATTCCTGCAGGATGTCGGAGAGGATATCGACGGCCAGGGGCACGTCGTCGCTCAGCACCCTGGCATAATAGGAGGTGGTCTCGACACTGGTAGCGGCATTGATCTCGCCGCCGACATCCTCGATTTCCGAGGCGATCTCGAAGGCGCTTCGCCTTCTGGTTCCCTTGAACGCCATATGTTCAAGCAAGTGGGCCATTCCGTGCTCTTCGCTACGCTCGTTGCGGGCGCCTGATTTGAGCCAGGCACCAAGAGCGACGGATTCGAGGCTTGGAAGGGTTTCGGTGGCGACTGTCAGGCCGTTCGACAGACGGCTTACCTCAACACCCATATAGCTGATACTCCCTAACTTGCCGCCCGCGTGTGACGGCTAACATAATCTTCCACCATTTTCAGGTCGGATGGAAGTACCGTGTATTTTTCCTCTGATGTCATCAACCCGCCTAGCCATGCGGGCAGGGTCGGCGACACGCCGCTGGCGGCTTCGACGGCGGCCGGGAACTTTGCCGGATGGGCGGTGCCCAGCACCACCATCGGCACGGCATTGGTGACCTTCGCAGCCGCAACATGCATGGCCGCGGCCGTGTGCGGGTCGAGCAGATAGTTGCTGGCTGCGAGCGTCGAGCGGATCGTAGCGGCGACTTCGTCCATGGTCGATCGGCCGGCATCGAATTCGGAGCGGATCCTGGCGATCTCGCCCGCTTCGATGGTGAAGGCGCCGGACTGCTTGAGGCCGCTCATGTAGCGCCGCACGGTTGAGGCGTCGCGGCCGGCCGCCTCGAACAGCAAGCGCTCGAAATTCGAAGAAACCTGGATATCCATAGACGGCGACGTGGTCGAAAAGACGCCTTTCGTGCGATATTCGCCGCTCGACAGCGTGCGCGCCAGAATGTCGTTGTCGTTGGTCGCGATGATCAGCCGCTCGATCGGCAGCCCCATCTTCTTGGCGGCGTAGCCGGCGAAGATGTCGCCGAAATTGCCGGTCGGTACCGTGTAGGAAACCGGCCGGTCGGGCGCGCCGAGCGACAGCGCCGATGAGAAATAATAGACGATCTGGGCCATGATGCGGGCCCAGTTGATCGAATTGACCCCGGACAGCGATACCCGGTCGCGAAAAGCGTGATCGTTGAACATGTCCTTCACCAGCCCCTGGCAATCGTCGAAATTGCCTTCGACCGCGATTGCATGGACATTTGCGGCAGAGGACGTCGTCATCTGCCGCTGCTGCACCGGCGAGACCCGGCCGTGCGGGAAAAGAACGAAGATGTCGGTGCGGTTGCGCCCGGCGAAGGCATCGATGGCGGCCCCGCCGGTGTCGCCGGACGTGGCGCCGACAATGGTGGCGCGCTGGTCGCGTTCGGCAAGCACATGGTCCATCAGCCGGGCGAGAAGCTGCATGGCCACATCCTTGAAGGCAAGCGTCGGGCCATGGAAGAGTTCCAGAACGAACGTGTTCGAGCCGGTCTGCACCAGCGGGCAGACCGCCTCGTGACGGAAGGTCGCATAGGCTTCGCGCACCAGGCGTTCGAACACCGGCATCGCGATCTCGCCGCCGAGAAACCGCGACAGCACGCGGATGGCGAGGTCGGGATAGGCAAGGCCGCGCATGGCGCGGATCTCTGCCGCCGAAAACTGCGGCCATGTATCAGGCACATAAAGACCGCCATCGCGCGCCAAGCCCGCCAGCACCGCGTCGGAAAATCCAAGCACGGGCGCTTCCCCGCGGGTACTCACATATTGCATCGTCATGTTCCATTGCTGCCGGGCGGTTTCGTCCGCGGCAAAGTGGTTAATTTCCGTCCTTGTTCAGTCGCATTTTTGCCGCGCGGTTGATATACGTCACCCGCTTTGCGAGAGGGAAGTGCAGTTCATGGCGTTCCATACATTCAACGGTCGTTTTGTCGCGGGTCTGGCGCTCACTGGCTTTATGCTTACCGCCGCCGGCTGCCAATCAGGCGGCAATGGCATCCTGGGCTTCGGAAAGACGGACACAACACCGCCACCACCGCCGGACCCCAAGGTTCTCGCCAGCCAATTGCAGGCCTATTGTCCGAAAGTGACGCTGCGCGACGGCACCGCCTTTTTCAACACCTATGCCAAGGGCGGCCAAAAGCCCAAGAAAAAAGCCGCCGCCCAGGACGCCGAAGCTGCTGCGCTTGACGCGAGCAGCGATCAGCAGGACGATTCCGCGAAGATCATCTATCAGGCATCGATCACCGATGTGACCCGCGACTGCAACCGTGCCAACGGCTCGCTGACGATGAAGATCGCCGTGGCCGGCAAGGTCGTTCCGGGACCGATGTTCAGCCCGGGCACCATCACCATGCCGATCCGTATCGCTGTGATGCATGGCACGGAGGTCCTTTACTCGCAGCTTCACCGATATCAGGTCCAGGTTACCAATCCCTCGAGTGCCACCCAGTTCGTCTTCACTGATTCGAACGTTGTCGTTCCCGAGCCCACCGCGCGGGACTATCAGGCGTTCGCCGGCTATGACGAAGGCCCGCCGAAGAAGACCGACAAAAAGATTGCCGCGGTCGAATAGCGGCGGCGTTTGAGCCGCCTACGGTCGGAGGCGCATGCATCACGCATCCGCCGACCATTCCGACAGGGCGGCGA